>DATFES010000219.1:0-14158 GCA_035250945.1 Alphaproteobacteria bacterium
GCGGCCGGAGTCCAAACCGCGGCGTCGTCGCTCAATCCCAACGCCCCCGGAAACTTGCGGGCGAGCGGCGCGAGGTAGCGTGCGATCAGCTCGAACTCGCTCAGCTCATGCGCCTTGATGGCCACCCGGACCGTCTCCCGCGCGTAAAGGCGTAAGTTCGTCGGGACGCAACCGACGCGCCAACCGGTCGAGGATTCCGTTGACGAACGCCGGCTCGCGACCGGCAAAAAACAAATGCGCAACGTTGACGTATTCGTCGATCACGGTGCGCGCCGGGACCTCGCCCAACGCCAACAGCTCGAAGCACGCGGCACGCAAGATAGAGCGCAAGACGATTTCGAGCCGCGGTAAGGTCCAGCCTGTCGCAAGCGCCGGTACGACAAGCGCATCGATCTCGTCGCGACGCGAGGATGCGCCATGCACCAGCGCATTGAACAGGCCATCGTCGACATCGGCCGCGGGCGGATTGCCCAAGGCATCGGGTCCGAGCCGATGATGATGAAACTCGGCGACCACACCATTCGCAGCCTCTCCCGTCACGTCGATTTGATACAACGCCTGCACCGCCGCCAGCCGCGCTGCGCTGCGGCTTGCTCGCGCGCGGCCGGAAACGCCCGACCTCGCCTTTCGCGTCATCGTGGAACGCGCCGGAGCGTGCGCTTGAGTTCGATCATCGCCAAGCAGGCGCGCGCAGCGTCGCCGCCCTTGTTCCCTACCTCGACGCGCGCGCGCGCCCAAGCCTGATCGTCGTTTTCGACGGTAAGAATCCCGTAACCGATCGCCAGTCCATGACGCACTGCCAGGTCCTGCAGCCCGCGCGCGCTCTCGGTGCAGACATAATCATAGTGCGTCGTTTCGCCGCGAATGACGCAGCCCAACGCAACGTAGCCGTCGAAACCGCTTTGGCCTGTGTGCGCGAAACCGATCGCGGCGGGAATCTCGAATGCGCCGGGAACCGCAAAGCGCTTCCAGGTCGCGCCGGCGGCGGCGAGCGCGCCCATCGCGCCGCGAACCAGTTCGTCGGCGATATCCTCGTAGAAACGCGCCTCGACGATCATTACGTTAGGTGGCGTCGTCATCGTCGCATGCTCGCGGCTCACTCGTCGGTCAGCGGCGGTATCGCCCGCTGCTCGACCAGCCGCAGCCCGTAGCCCTCCAGGCCGACGATGGTCCGCTTGGTGTTGGAGAGAAGAATCATGTCGGTGACGCCAAGATCGAGCAGGATCTGCGCGCCGACGCCGTAGTCGCGTAATTCGACGCGCGTCGGCGTCGCCGCGGCGCGCGCACGCCCGCGCTCCGACAGATAGTCGCCAAGCGCCGCCACCGGCGTCGAGGGGTCGACGAGGCGCGAACGCACCCGGTCGGAAAGGCTGGTGGCGCGCGGTTCGCGAATCAGCACGACCACTCCTCGCCCCGCCTCGCCGATCATCTTCATCGCCGAGTGAAGAACGCCGCCGCGCCCAACCGAACGATCGCCCAGCACATCATCGAGGACATTCAGGGCGTGCATGCGCACCAGAACCGGCTCCGGCGTGGCGATGTCGCCCTTGACGAGCGCGATGTGCTCCGCGTAGGCCGCCTTGTTGACGTAAACCAGCATCCGGAATTTGCCGCCGTAGCGGCTCTCGAGAGCCGTCTCGATGGTCCGCTCGACCAGACGGTCATGGCGGCGGCGGTAGGCGATAAGATCGGTTATCGCTGCGATCTTGAGGCCGTGGAATTGGGCGAACTTAACGAGGTCGGGCATTCGCGCCATCGTACCGTCGTCGTTCATGATCTCGCAGATCACTCCGGCCGGCTGCAATCCGGCCAGCCGCGCGATGTCGATCGCCGCTTCGGTGTGGCCGGCGCGGACCAACACGCCCCCGTCGCGCGCCACCAACGGAAAAACGTGGCCTGGCGTGACGATGTCGCCGCGGCCCTTCGTCGGGTCGATCGCCACGGCGATGGTCCTAGCGCGGTCGGAGGCGGATATCCCTGTCGTCACGCCTTCGCGCGCCTCGATCGATACGGTGAACGCGGTCTGGTGGCGCGTGTTGTTCTCGCGCGCCATGAGCGGCAGGCCAAGCTGTTCGACCCGCTCGTGCGGCAGCGACAGACAGATCAGCCCACGCCCGAACTTGGCCATGAAATTGATCGCCTCGGGGGTCGCCATCTGGGCGGGAATGACGAGATCGCCCTCGTTTTCGCGATCCTCCTCGTCGACCAGGATGAACATGCGCCCATTGCGCGCTTCGTCGATGACCTCGTCCACCGACGACAAATACTTGCCGAAGTCGGTGTCGAAACCGGACCCGCTCTTGCGTCGCTCCTGGGCCGCCATTCGCCTCAACTCCCTTGGATCAGACGGGCAACATAGCGCGCAAGCGTGTCTACTTCCAGATTGACCCGACGACCAGGCGTAAGCGCGCCAAGCGTGGTTACGGCCAGCGTATGGGCGATAACGTTGACGCCGAAAATGGCGGTTCCCTCTGGGCGGTCGCTCACCTCGTTCACGGTCAGCGACACGCCGTCAATCGCCACCGACCCCTTTGCGGCGATGAAGCGCGCCAACACCTTGGGCGCCAAAATCTCGAACCGGATGCTGCCGCCTTCTGGCTGACGTGCAAGCGTCTCGGCGGTGCCATCGACGTGCCCGCTGACGATATGGCCGCCAAGCTCGTCGCCGGCCCTGAGGGCGCGCTCGAGATTGATTGGCGTATCGACACGCCATTCGCCAAGCGTAGTCCGTGCCAGCGTCTCCGCGGAGGTTTCGACCGCGAACCATCGCGGGCCGCGCGCAATCACCGTGAGGCAAACGCCCGCACAGCAGATCGAAGCGCCCTCGGCGAGTTCGGACGTGTCGTAGGCCGTCGCGATCTCGAAGCGGACGTCACGTCCCTCGCCGCCGGCCGATACGGAGCGGATCCGGCCGATATCGGTGACGATGCCGGTAAACATCCTTACTCCGCCCTGGCGTAGGTTTCGAGCACGTCCTCGCCGCAGGGCTCGATCGCCTGGCGGACGAATGCTGGCGCATCGGTCAAACGGTCGATCCCGAATGCCGCCGCCGTCGGTACGCCGTCGCCGCCGATCAGCCGCGCCGAACGAAACCAGGCGATTTTGTCGACCAGCCGCTCGCGCAAAAGCGCCGCCGCGAGCGCAGCACCGCCTTCGACAAGGACGCGCGTCAATCCGCGCCCGCCCAGTACTCGCAACATCGCCGTCGCGTCGAGCCGGTCGTCCTTTCCCATTGGCACGTCGATGATCTCGACGCCGCATCCGGTGAAGGCGGCGCGTCGTGTCGCATCGGCGCTCGCCAGCGCCAAGACCCATGTCGGTATCTGACGCGCCGTCCGAACGAGAGCCGACGTCAGCGGCAGTCGAAGCCGGGGGTCGACGAGGATGCGCACCGGAGATGCGGCCCCCAGCCCCGGTAACCGGCATGTCAACAGCGGGTCATCGGCGATCGCCGTGCCGGCGCCGATCATCACTGCGTCGTGCTGTGCGCGCAGCAGATGCGCCCGGGCTCGTGCGAGCGCGCCGGTTATCCATTGGCTTTGGCCGGAATGCGTCGCAATCCGCCCATCGAGGGTCGTCGCCGTCTTTAGCGTCACCAGCGGCCGCCCCTCGCCCAGCCGTAGAAAGAAGCCACGGTTCAGCTCGCGCGCTTCTTCCGCGCCAACTCCGACCTCGACCGCGATACCGGCCGCGCGCAACGCGGCGAAACCGGCGCCATTGACACGGGGATCGGGATCCACCATCGGCGCCACGACACGCGCCACGCCGGCGGAGATCAGCGCTTTGCTGCACGGCGGCGTGCGACCGTGGTGGCAGCACGGCTCGAGCGAGACATAAACCGTGGCGCCGCGCGCGGAGCTTCCCGCCCGCATCAGCGCCTCGGTCTCCGCGTGCGGTCTTCCGCCAGGCGACGTCCACCCTCGCCCGACCACGCGGCGCTCCGCGACGACGACGCATCCCACCGAAGGATTTGGCCACACGCGGCCCAGCCCGCGGCGCGCCAGCGCGAGCGCGGCGCGCATATGCGCGATATCGGCGCGCTCAGTCGTCTTGGTGGTCGCGTTCGCCACTCAGCTTGCCGACGAAATCTTCGAAGTCCTTCGCCTCGCGGAAATTGCGGTACACGGAGGCGAAGCGCACATAGGCGACCGGATCGAGCGAGGCCAGCGCGTCCATCACCATCTCGCCGACCACGGTCGAGGGAATTTCGCTCTCGCCAAGGCTTTCGAGGCGGCGAACGATGCCGTTGACGACCCGCTCCACGCGCTCCGAATCGACCGGGCGCTTGCGCACCGCGATGGCGATCGAACGATGCAGCTTGTCGCGATCGAACGCTTCTTTCTGGCCGTTCTTCTTCACTACGACCAGTTCGCGAAGCTGAACGCGCTCGAACGTGGTGAAGCGCGAACCGCAGGCCGGACAGAATCGACGGCGCCGAATGGCGCTGCTGTCTTCGGTCGGACGCGAATCCTTCACCTGCGTGTCGTCATTGCCACAAAACGGACAGCGCATGCCCCCCTGCCTTCTCTTCTTCTATGCCGGGTCGTGGCGTCGAATGGCGCCGCCGCCCGTCGTTGTCATAGTTGCGAATAAATCGGGAAGCGGCGGCACAATGCGCGAACCCGCCCCCGCACTTCATTTTCGACCCCGCCATTTCTATCCGGCGCCGCGGCGAGCCCGTCGAGTACGTCGCCGATCATTTCGCCGACTTCGCGGAACTCGGCGATCCCGAAGCCGCGCGCCGTTCCGGCCGGCGTGCCGAGCCGCACGCCCGAGGTCACGGTCGGTTTCTCGGGATCGAAGGGAATACCGTTCTTATTGCAGGTCAAGCCGGCCCGCTCGAGGCTCGCCTCGGCCGCCTTTCCGGTCAGTCGCTTCGGCCGCAGATCGACGAGCATCAAGTGCGTATCGGTGCCGCCCGAAACGATGTCGAGTCCCCGCTGGCCCAGCGTCGCGGCAAGCGCGCGGGCGTTGTCGACAACGGCGCGTGCGTAGGCGCGAAACTCAGGCGCCAACGCCTCGCCGAACGCCACGGCCTTGGCCGCGATGACGTGCATCAATGGCCCGCCCTGAAGTCCAGGAAAGACGGCCGCATTTATCTTCTTGCCGAGCTCCTCGTCGGTCGAGAGGATCATGCCGCCGCGGGGGCCTCGCAAGGTCTTGTGGGTCGTCGTCGTCACCACATGGGCATGGGGCAGCGGCGAAGGATGAACCCCGCCGGCGACAAGACCCGCGAAATGCGCCATATCGACCATCAGATATGCGCCGACCTGGTCGGCGATGGCGCGAAAGCGCGCAAAATCGATCACCCTCGGATAGGCTGACCCGCCGGCGATGATCAGCTTGGGGCGGTGCTCCTTGGCCAAGCGTTCGACCGCGTCGTAATCTATGCGCGCATCCTCGCGCCGGACGCCGTACTGCGCCGCCTTGAACCACTTGCCGGAGAGATTGGGCGGCGCGCCGTGCGTGAGATGTCCGCCGGCGGCAAGCGACATTCCGATGATCGTGTCGCCCGGCTGCAGTAACGCGAAAAACACCGCCTGGTTCGCTTGCGCGCCGGAGTGCGGCTGTACGTTGGCGAATGCGCAACCGAACAGTTTCTTGGCGCGTTCGATCGCCAGCGTCTCGGCCACATCGACATACTCGCACCCGCCATAGTACCGGCGACCCGGATAACCTTCGGCGTATTTGTTGGTGAGCACCGTTCCTTGCGCCTCCAACACGGCACGCGAAACTATGTTCTCCGAGGCGATCAGCTCGATCTGTTCCTGCTGCCGCTGCAGCTCGGCGCGGACCCCGCGATACACTTCGGGATCGGCTTCGGCGAGCGAGGCGGCGAAAAATCGACTCTCCAGTCCGGCAATTGCTGTCTTGGCGACGGACATGAATCTCCTTCCCCGGGCTGGTCGCGATGAGGCCGTCGCCGGCGAAAGCCGTCGTCAGCCGAGCTTGGCCACGCGACGTTCGTGGCGCCCGCCAGCGAACGGCGTGTTTAGAAACGTCTGCAGGCACTCTTTGGCGATGTCGGACGTCGTTATGCGCCCGCCCAGGGCCAAGACGTTGGCGTCGTTGTGCTCGCGGGCAAGACGCGCGCCGGTCACGTCATGACAGAGCGCCGCGCGAACCCCCCTATGCCGATTGAGCGCGATCGATATGCCGATCCCGGTCCCGCACATGGCGACGCCGCGCTTGACCCGGCCTTCGCCGATCGCGCGGGCCAATTTATCGGCAAAATCGGGATAGTCGACGCTTTCCGCGGAGTTCGTCCCGAGATCGACGATATCGAACCCGAGGCGTTTCAGTTCGTCGACCAATTCCTCCTTCAGCGGAAAGCCGGCGTGGTCGGCGGCAATGGCGATCGCTTCGGCGCTCATGGAAACGGCGTGTGTGGATCCGGGCGTTGACGCAAAGGTGCGCGCGGTGGCGCGACCGGCCGACGGTACCATATCTCGAAACCGGCTGCCAATCGGCCACAACCTGTCGAATCCCTTTGTTTCGGCGCGGCTTTGGTTCGCCGCGAGGAAGCGTCCCGGCGGCGATTCGGCTGCAGTTTTGCCGTCACGATGCGGCGTCTTCGTCTTTTGTTGCGGTAGTCGATACGCAAGGAATACTTGGATTGACCGAATAGCGCCGAAATCTACGTTGACAATAAAGATTTTGAGTATTAATAGACCTCAATTAATAGCCAAAGAAAGGAATTAGAATGCCAGATGAGGCAAACCCGAAAGGCAATATCCACGAACTGATACGCTTGACCGCACAAGTCGCCGCGGCTTATGTCGGCAACAACCCGGTGCCGCAAGCGCAACTCCCCGAAGTGATCAAGCTCATCTATGGCTCGATCGCCGGCCTCGACCATTCGCCTACGGCTCCGGCGCCGGGGCTGAAGCCGATGGTGCCGATCAAGAAATCGATCACGCCGGAATACATCGTCTGCCTCGAAGACGGCAAAAAGCTGAAGATGCTGAAGCGCCATTTGCGCACGGCATACGGCATGACGCCCGAGGAGTACCGGATGAAATGGGGCCTGCCCCCGGATTACCCGATGGTTGCACCGAACTACGCCGAGCAGCGTTCCGTCTTCGCCAAGAAGATCGGCCTCGGTAGGCGGCCAAGCGGCGGCCGAAAATCAGCGAGCCGTACGCGCGCCGGCGGGCGCGGCTGAGCCGGCGCGCAAACAACAAAAACGGCCCGGCGGTCGCCCGCCGGGCCGGTTTCCCTCGCCGCCTGATGGCGGCTGAACGCCATTACATCTCGGCGTATTTGCCAGCCTTCCAGACGTAGAACACGTATTGGGAGTTCGAGACGTCACCCTTGTTGTCGTACTTCAGACTACCGATCACGGTGTTGAACGACTGACCGCGAATGGCCTTCGAGAGCTGGGCAAGGTCGAGCGACTTGGTCTTCTCGACTGCGGCCGCCCACACCTGTATGGCCGCGTAGGTGTAAAGCGTGTAGCCCTCGGGATCGTAACCCTGCTGCTTGAAGCGGGCGACGACCTGCGCGGCCTCCTTCGCCTTCCGGGGGTCGGGAGCGAACGTCATCAACGTGCCCTCGCCCGCGGCCCCGGTGATCTTCCAGAACTCGTCGGTGACCAACGCGTCCTCGGAAATCGCCTGGGCGGTGAAGCCCTGTTCGCGCGACTGGCGGACCAAAAGACCAGCCTCGGTGTGATACAGGCCGAGATACATTACGTCGACGCGCGCGGCCTTCATTTTGCTGATCAGCGCGGAGAAATCCTTGTCGCCCTGCGTGATCGCCTCGTACATCGTCTCTTTGACGCCCTTGGCGTTCAGCGCCTTCTTGGTCTCGTCGGCGATGCCTTTGCCATAGGTCGACTTGTCGTGGATGATCGCAACGTTCTTGCCCTTGAACTTATCGGCGATGTAGGCGCCGGCGACCGCGCCCTGTTGATCGTCACGGCCGCAGGTGCGGAAGACGTTGGTCCAGCCCTTGCCCGCCGCGCCGTCGGTCAGCGCAGGATTTGTCGACGCGGGCGAGATCTGCAGGATCTTGGCTTCGGCGTACACCTCCGACGCCGGGATCGAAGAGGACGAGCAGAAATGCCCGGCGATGAGGGCCACCTTGCGTCCGGCCATTTGCGTCGCCACCGCGCGGGCTTGGCGCGGATCGCACGCATCGTCGCCGATTTCCAGCTTGATCTTGCGGCCAAGCACGCCGCCCTTGGCGTTGAGGTCATCGACGGCCGCTTGCGCGCCGCGGCGCATCTGCTCGCCGAAGGCCGCGTATTGACCCGTCATCGGGCCGACGGACGCAATGACGATCTCTTGGGCCATGGACGGCCCGGACGCGAACATTGTCGCGGCGGCCGCGATCAGGCCCAATCCAATCTTTCGCATATCTACTACTCCCTGTTGTTGAGGACGGTGGAATGGCTGCGCACCCCACGATACGGGCCCGCCGGCCTCCCGCCGGCCCCCGTAGACTGGACCCGATCTTAGGCCGGACCGGACCGGTCGGCAACAAGACCCGGAGCTAATCGGCCGTTCGCTGCCGCGCACGCCAGGAAAACAAGCCAGATCGTTCGTATAGCCATGGATACTGCGTCACCATTTTATGCGCCCGCGTGGCCAGGTATGCCCCGGCGCCGATCGCACAAGCGACCGCCGCGGCGGCGATGAAGCCGGAGATCGACAGCAGCGAGCCCTCGAACAGAGCAAAGGAAAAAAAACGATTCGCCGCGGCGAGCATCAGGCAATATGGGAACACCTGCCAGATCGGCCGCCATGTTCCGGCGAGCGCCTGTCCGGTCATGAAACTGGCGAAGCCGAAGATGATCACGGTCACGCCGATGAACACCGACAACGAATTGCCCAGCAATTCCTCCACGTCTACCTCCGCCTCCACAAGCCAGCGCCGGTCAATGCGCCCGCCCGCCCTCGAGATAGGCCGCCCGTACCTCGCGGTTGGCCAGCAACTCGGCCCCGGTTCCCTCCATCGCAATGCGCCCGTTGACAATGACGTAGCCGCGATGGGCGAGCTTGAGCGCATGGTAGGCGTTCTGCTCGACGAGCAGCACGGTCATGCGCTCACGCTCGTTGATCTCGCGGATCGTCTGAAAGATCTGCTTGACCAACAGCGGCGCCAGTCCGAGCGATGGTTCGTCCAGGAGCAGCAGCCGCGGCCGACTCATCAGCGCGCGGGCGATCGCCAGCATCTGCTGCTCTCCCCCCGATAATGTGCCGCCGCGTTGGTCTTGCCGCTGCTTGAGAATTGGGAATAGCGCGAATACCTTCTCCACGTCAGGAGCAAAATGCGCCGGATCGGCGGTCAAGGCGCCGAGCTTCAGATTCTCGATCACCGTCATACGGGGGAAGATCCGTCTGCCCTCGGGCGCGTGCGCGATGCCGAGCCCGACGATTTCATGCGTCTCGCGCCTGGTGATGTCGGCGCCATCGAAAGCAATTTTTCCGCGCGCTGCGTGCGGATTGCCGCAAATCGTCATCAGCAAAGTCGATTTGCCGGCGCCGTTCGCGCCGATAAGCGTCACCATCTCGCCCTGGCGAACCTCGATGCTGATCCCGCGCAGGGCCTCGATCGGCCCATAAAACGTGTGGATGCCATCGACGCTCAGCATCAACGCCCGCCCTCCGCTTCGCCCGTCAGGTCGGCGGCCACCTCGGGCGGCAGCTCGTCGCGCTCGCTTTCGCCGAGATAGGCGCGGATGACGGCGGGGTCGTTGCGCACGTGCTCCGGAGTTCCGTCGGAGATTTTACGGCCGTAATCGAGGACAATCACGTGGTCGGAGATTTCCATCACCACGCTCATATCGTGCTCGATGAGCAGCACGGCGATCCGTTGCCTGTCCCGAATCTCGATGAGCAGCTGGTTGAGCGCCGCCGATTCGCGCGGATTGAGTCCGGCCGCCGGCTCGTCGAGGCACAGCAACACGGGCTCGGTGCACATCGCCCGGGCGATCTCGAGCCGCCGCTGGTCGCCATAAGCGAGATTGCCGGCCTCCATGTCCGCCTTGGCGAGCAGGCCGATGCGATCGAGCCAATAGCGCGCGAGATCGAGCGCCGCCTTCTCCGCTTTCCGATATCCTGGCAAACCGAGCAATCCGAAGATCGTGAAGCCGGAGGCGCGCATGAGTCGGTTGTGCTGGGCGATGACAAGATTTTCGAGCACGGTCATGCGCGGAAACAGACGCACGTTTTGAAACGTCCGGGCGACGCCGGCGTTTTGGGCGATGCGGAAGCCGTCCATGCGCTCCAGCATAAATGTCGCGCCGTTCCGCGCCAGGGCCAGGCGTCCGACTGTCGGCTTGTAGAATCCGGTAAGGCAATTGAACATCGTTGTCTTGCCGGCGCCATTGGGACCGATGATCGCGGTGATCTCGCGATCGTTCGCCGCGAACGAAACTCCGTCCACGGCGACCAAGCCGCCGAACCGCATCGTCAATCGTTCGACCTGCAGCAATGGCGCGGCGGCGTTCATCGGTCCTGCCCCGCCGATGCGGCGCCGGGCAGCCGTATCGACGGCTCGCGACGAGCGATCAGACCTTGCGGGCGCCAAACCATGATCATTACCATCGCAATGCCGAACAGCAGCATGCGGTACTGCGCGAACTCGCGGCCGAACTCCGGCAGCAGAATCAGGAACGACGCGGCGATCACTACGCCAAGCTGACTACCCATTCCGCCAAGTACGACGATGGCGAGGATCGTCGCCGATTCGATGAAGGTGAAGCTCTCCGGGCTGATGAAGCCCTGGCGGGTGGCGAAGAACGATCCGGCGAAGCCGCCGAACATCGCGCCCAACGCGAACGCGCTCAGCTTCGTGTTGGTCGGATTGATGCCGAGCGAGCGGCAGGCCACCTCGTCCTCGCGCAACGCCTCCCACGCTCGTCCGAGCGGCAAGCGGCGAATACGCAAGGTGAACCAATTGGTCAACAAGGCAAGCAGGAGAATGATGTAATAGAGAAACGTCAGCCGGTGGATCCCCGAAAATTCCAGGCCGAAATACTCGTGAAACGTCGTCTGCCCAGGCGGCGCTGTTGGCGCAAACGGCATGCCGAGGAACGTCGGTCGTGGAACGTTGCTGATGCCATTCGGGCCGCCGGTGAACTCCCACCAATTGAGAAGGATGACGCGAATCATCTCGCCGAAGCCGAGCGTCACGATCGCCAGGTAGTCGCCGCGCAATCGGAGCACTGGAAATCCCAAAAGGATGCCGAACGTCGCCGCCATCGCCCCGGCGAGCGGCAGCGATTCCCAGAAACTAAGCGACAGATACTGAGCCAACAGGGCGAACGAATACGCGCCGACGGCATAGAAGGCGACATACCCGAGATCGAGCAGCCCGGCGAGCCCGACGACGACGTTCAGGCCCCAGCCGAGCATCACGTAGATCAGGACGGTGATTGCGACGTCCATGATGTACTGATCGGCGAACGGCAGGAACGGCAAAAGAACTCCGAACGCCGCCACCGCCATGCCGACCCACAAGCCAAGCGCGCCCAACGGCGCGGCAAGCCGTTGCGCGGCGGCGAATGGCCCGCTCAGCACCGACGTTCCGCTCTGAAGAATCAGCGCGAGAATGAATCGGCCCGCGAATACGGCCCCTACGCCGACCAATACCCAGGTAAAGCGGGTCTCCAGCGTGACCCCGCCGGTGATGTCGACCAGCCGGAATCCGATCAGCGGAACCGCCAATATCAGCGCGACGAGTGCCGTCAGTCCCGCTTCGCGCGCTGCTGCCATAAGCGGCGACGATCGCGGCGCCGGCGCTTGTTGGACGAGGGTCGCCACTGTCTTAGACCTTCTCGACTTCCGGCTGACCGAGCAAACCCGTTGGCCGGAAAATTAGCGCGATCACCAAAATACCGAACACCGCCACATCCTTGTACTCGACCGAAAAATACCCCGACCAGAACGCCTCGATAAGGCCGATAAGGATGCCGCCCAGCATCGCGCCCGGAAGCGATCCGATGCCGCCCAGCACGGCCGCCGTGAACGCCTTCAGGCCGGCGAGAAATCCGATGAAGAAGTCGATCACGCCGTAGTACATCGTCACGAACACCCCGGCCACAGCGGCGAGCGCCGCTCCCATCACGAAGGTCAGCGAGATCGTGCGATCGACGTTGACGCCGAGCAGCGCCGCCATCTTGCGATCCTGCTCGCACGCTCGCTGCGCACGACCGAGCGGCGTTCGTTGAATCAGCAACGTGAAGCCGGCCATCAACGCGACCGTCAGCACGATGATGATGATCTGCAGATAGCTGATCACCACCCCGAATCCGCCGACCTCGGTAAGCTGAATCGTGCCCTGGATCACCGGGGGCAGCGGCTTGATCTTGGCGCCCTGGACGATCTGCACGTAGTTCTGTAACGCGATCGACATCCCGATCGCCGAGATCAACGGCGCCAAACGAGACGATCCGCGCAACGGTCGGTACGCAAGGCGTTCGATCGTCCAGCCATGCGCCGCAGTGAAGAACACCGCCACCGCCAGCACGACGATCAACGCCAGCGGCACCCAAGTGACGCCGAGCAGACCCAGCAGCGTGAACGAGATCACGGCGACGAACGCCCCGATCATGTAGACTTCGCCGTGGGCGAAATTGATCATCCCGATGATGCCGTAGACCATCGTGTAACCGATGGCGATGAGGCCGTAGATCGCGCCGAGCGTCAGCCCATTGATGAGCTGCTGCAAAAAGTATTCCACGCCCTGGAACTCCCTGTTCCCACCCGGCCGCTGGCCCTTTGGCGCCCGGCCAGTGCCCCGGATTCTTGTCGCTAAGTCCGGGATGCCGCACGAGTCATACGGGTAAGCCGCCCACTTGCCAAGGTTCTCGTGAATCGCACTGCGTGCGTTGCGGTCGGCCGTCGGCTTGGCGACGATTTGCTTTACATATAAAATAATCGACCCTACGCCCTCACTTGTCGCCAGGCGCGATGCCCCCTGCTCCGTTTAACCGACAACTTCGCATCCGTTTTTCGCATTCGGATCCGGCGGGGATCGTCTACTACCCGAACTATTTCGACATGTTCAACGGGCTGATCGAGGATTGGTTCTCCGACGGTCTCGGCGTCGACTACGCCAAGCAAATCGTCGTCGAACGGCTGGGCCTGCCAACCGTTCATGCGGCGTGCGATTTTTTCATTCCGAGCCGGATGGGCGACATGCTCACCATGACGCTGTTGGTGCGCGACGTCGGCCGCTCGTCGCTCAAGCTCGCGATCCACGGCCATGTCGGCGGCGAGGAACGGCTACGCGCCGATCTGGTCATCGTCCTGATTTCGCTCGACACCAACAAGTCGACGCCGATTCCCGACAAGCTGCGCCGCCGCTTCGCCGACTACAAGGCGGCGCACGCCGGATGGACCGTCGAAGCGGCGGCGGGTTGAATCGGGCGGCGCGCAACGAGGGAGCGCATCACGACATGCACGATACGTTGTTGCCGAAGGGCTGGCGGCGGCCCGCGGGGTATGCCAATGGCGTCGCGGCGCGCGGGCGAACGATCTTCGTCGCCGGCCAGATCGGCTGGAACGCGCGAGGAAAGTTCGAGACGGACGACTTCACCGCTCAGGTCCGTCAGGCGCTCGCCAATGTGCGCGCCGTGCTCGAAGCTGGCGGCGCGGCGCCGCGGCATTTGACGCGCATGACGTGGTACGTGACCGATAAGCACGAGTATCTTGCCAGCTTGCCGGCGGTGGGCGCCGCCTATCGCGAGGTTATCGGCAAGATTTTTCCGGCGATGACCTTGATCGAAGTCAAAGCCCTGGTCGAGGATCGCGCGAGAGTCGAGATCGAAGCCACCGCAGTCGTTCCCGAGCCGCCACGTAAGCCGCCCCGCAAGGCGTCACGACGCCGCTAGAGTCGCCTCGCAGCCCCGCCCTCGACTATAGTCCCCAAAAGCCCGCCCCCAGCGCGAACGGAGAGAGCCATGGCCACCCAGCCAGCCCGTGCGGCAGCCAAGAAGCCCGGCACCGCAAAGCCGACGTTCAAGTGGGAAGATCCGTTCCTGCTCGACGACCAGCTTGGCGAAGACGAACGCATGGTGCGTGACGCCGCGCGCACCTATTGCCAGGAAAAGCTGATGCCGCGCGTGCTCGAGGGATTCCGCCACGAGAAATTCGATCGCGAAATCATGACCGAGATGGGCGCGCTCGGCTTTCTCGGCTCGACGATC
>DATFES010000227.1:0-2233 GCA_035250945.1 Alphaproteobacteria bacterium
TTCGATCTATTCGTCCTGGGCGACCGACCGGGCGGAGGGGTTCGACGACACGCATGTCGCCATGCTCGAATTGCTGATGCCGATGTTGGCTTCGGCGGTTAAGGGGGCTTCGCTGCGGCGAATCGCCGAAACCATCGCCGAGACCTATCTTGGTTTCGACGCCGGACGGCGCGTGCTTCGCGGTACGATCCGCCGCGGCACCGCCGAGCGGATCGAGGCGGCGCTATGGTTCAGCGATCTTCGCGGTTTCACCCGCCTGGTCGACGCGGAAGCGCCCGATCGCGTGATCCCGTTGCTCAACGATTACGCCGACGCCGTGGTGACGGCCATCCACGAAGGCGGCGGGCAGGTGCTCAAATTCATGGGCGACGGCGTGCTGGCGATCTTCGTTGGCGCCGACGTCGCCGAGGGCTGCGAACGTGCGCTCGGGGCGGCCCGCGTCGCGCTCGCGCGCAGCGGCGAAGTGAGCGCCAGGCGCGCTACCGAAGGGCTGGGGACGACCGAGGCGTATCTCGGGCTCCATGTCGGCGCCGTTTACTACGGCAACATCGGCAGCGCCGATCGCCTCGACTTCACTGTCATTGGACCGGCAGTGAACGAAGTATCGCGCATCGCGGGAATGTGCAAATCGCTCGAACGGCCGGTGGTCGCCTCGCAAGCGTTCGCCGCCAGCTTCAACACGCCGGCGCGGGCATTGGTGTCGCTTGGCCGTTACGCATTGCGCGGAATCGAGCGTCCACAGGAGCTGTTCACGCTCGATCCCGATGCGACGTAGTCGGCGAGCGCGCCGGCGGCCGGTTCATCGGACGCGGTAGCGAGCGACGATCTCGGGGTTCACCTGGATGCCAAGTCCGCCGCCGTGCGGCATTTCGACGTATCCTTCGTGCATCGGCGGGATGCCGTCGATCAACTCGTTGCGTAGCGGCGAAGGCGTGAACGGGTACTCGACGAACGGCGCTTCGGGCGCGGCGAGCATCCAATGGATCGAAGCGGCGAGATTGACGCCCGAGCCAAAGCAATGCGGCACGCACCACCGGCCGCGCTCGGCGGCGCGTTCGGAAAGTCGCCGGCAGACGGTGAGTCCGCCGGCGCGCCCGACATCGGGCTGGATCACCCTGATGCCGAGATCCATAAGGTCGTCGAAATGGGAGAAGTTCTCCTCGGTTTCACCGGCGGCGATCGATCCGCGTGTCGCAGCGGCGAGGCGGCGATAGCCCTCAAGATCGTCCTCGTTGAGCGGCTCCTCGAGCCACAATAGACCGAACTCGTCGAACAGCGGTTGCGTACGGCGCAGCGCTTCATCGGCCATCCACACCCGGCCGGCATCGACCATCAAGTCGACCTTATCGCCGATCGCGCCGCGAACCGCGCGCAGCACGGCGTGATCGAACGCCGCCTCGCGCCCAAATCGCCCCCAGCCGAACTTGATCGCCGTAAAGCCGCGTCCGGCCAGGTTCTCGGCAATTGCCGCCGCCTCGGGGGGCGTATCGGGGAAGAGTACGCTCGCATAGGCGCGAACGCGCTCGCGCCGCGGGCCCCAGAGAGCGAAGCATGGCTGGCGTTGCGACTGGCCGACGATATCCCATAGCGCGGTGTCGATCGCCGCCATTGCGTGCACGACGGCGCCACGCCGCCCATACCAGCGCGTCGCCTCCGCCATGTCGCGCCAGCGCGCCGCCGGATCGCGCGGATCGAGGCCGATCAACGCCGCGCCGAGGCCGTGGCGAAACGGCGCCGAGCGCGGCGCCTCGATGATGGCGCGGGCCACGGTCGAACACGATACCGCTTCGCCGTGGCCGATCATGCCGTTATCGGCGACGACCCGGGCGATCAGCACTTCCTGCGTGCCGTCGGCCTTCTGCTCGAGGAGCGGCAGCCGTAGATGCAACGCTTCGATCGACTCGATCTTCATCGGTTCGGTGAGCCCGAGTGTGGATCGCGTGGTCAATGACGGCCCTTGCGCCAGTCGGCCGGCTGCGGGACACTTGCCTAATACACAAGCGAAGGCGGGGGCGCCATGGGCGACGGATTGTTCTGGGGGATGGTGTCGTTGATGGTCATCACACCGGGTTACTACGCCTACGAGGTGCCGAAGAACGTCGCGCCGACCTGGACGCGCGATACCCAGCAAATCGTCCAGCCCTACAAGGAAGGCGGTCGCCAGATCGCCAACCCGGTGCTCGACTATCGCGCTGCCGACGAGAAATGCCCGAGCGGCTGGGGCGTGCGAAAC
>DATFES010000263.1:0-6347 GCA_035250945.1 Alphaproteobacteria bacterium
TTGCCGCCTCGGCCTAGCCGGCCAAGGGGAGAATTTATTGCAGGCGCGAAAGGTTCATCCATTACTTCAATATTTATGGCCCGCGAATGGCCACGGCTACCAAATCCGGGATATCCGCAGGGAGCTGCGCGACTCCTCGCAATTTACTTTCGAAGTGTACGACAAGTTCCTGAACCGGCCTTCGATTCGCCCATATTTTGTGGGCTCTTGCCGGTGTGCGACAAAATCTAGTTGAAGACCCCGCCGTCGCGTGTTCAAGATCATGTAACGAGCCGGTCGCAAGCCCACCACATATTGTGGTTCCCTCTCGGAAGTGGAGGTGCTTGGAGCCCGGACGGGGGGTGGATTCGCCGGATTCGGGCGATCCGCCCGGGGGCAAGAAAGCACATTGCGGGAGGCACGAACTAGCATGCGCATCGAGCGGCGTTTCACGCGGGCGGGCGAAGACGCGTACACCAACATCGCCTTCACGACCACCGACAGCGAAATCCGCAATCCCGACGGCTCGGTCGTCTTTCAGCTCCGCGACATCGAGGTGCCCAAGGACTGGTCGCAGGTCGCCGGCGACGTTTTGGCCCAGAAGTACTTCCGCAAACGCGGCGTGCCGACCCATCTGAAGCCGGTCGAAGAACTCGATGTCCCGTCGTGGCTGTGGCGCCACACGGCCGACGAGGCGGCGCTGAGCTTGTTGCCGGAGGCCGCGCGCAGCGACGGCGAGGCGTCGGCCAAGCAGGTCTTCGACCGCATGGCGGGCGCCTGGACCTATTGGGCGTGGAAGGGCGGCTATTTCGACAGCGAGGACGACGCGCGGGCGTATTTCGACGAGATGCGCTTCATGCTCGCCAAGCAGGTCGCCGCGCCCAACAGCCCGCAGTGGTTCAACACCGGACTCCACTGGGCGTACGGCATCGACGGGCCGAGCCAGGGTCATTATTACGTCGACTTCCGCACCGGCGAGCTCAAGGCCTCCGACAGCGCTTACGAGCACCCACAGCCGCACGCCTGTTTCATCCAGTCGGTGGCCGACGATCTGGTCAACGAGGGCGGCATCATGGACCTGTGGGTCCGCGAGGCGCGCCTGTTCAAATACGGCTCGGGCACCGGCTCGAACTTCTCCAAGCTGCGCGGCGAGGGCGAACGGCTTTCCGGCGGCGGCAAGTCGTCGGGGCTGATGAGCTTCCTCAAGATCGGCGATCGCGCCGCCGGCGCCATCAAATCGGGCGGCACGACACGGCGCGCCGCCAAGATGGTCAGCGTCGACATCGACCATCCCGACATCGAGCAATACATCAACTGGAAGGTGATCGAAGAGCAGAAGGTCGCGGCGCTCGTCGCCGGGTCGAAGCTCGCCAACCGGCATCTCAACGCCATCATGGACGCCTGCGAGCGCGACGGCAGCGACGCTGGCTTCGATCCCAGGCGCAACCGTGCGCTCAAGGCGGCGATTTCGGCCGCGCGCAAGGCGATGCTGCCCGAGAACTACATCGCGCGCGTCATCGATTTCGCCAGGCAGGGCTACAGCGCGATCGAGTTCCCGATCTACAACACCGATTGGGATTCGGACGCTTATCTCACCGTCTCCGGCCAGAACTCGAACAATTCGGTGCGCGTCACCAACCGGTTCCTCGCCGCGGTCGAGGAAGACGGCGATTGGCAGCTCACCCGCCGCAGCGACGGCAAGGCGCACAAGACGCTGCGGGCGCGCGATCTGTGGGAGCAGATCGGCCACGCCGCCTGGGCCTCGGCCGATCCGGGCCTGCAATACGACACGACAATCAACGAGTGGCATACCTGCCCGGCATCGGGACGGATCAACGCGTCGAACCCGTGCTCGGAATACATGTTTCTGGACGACACGGCGTGCAATCTTGCCTCGGTCAACCTGCTCGCCTTCCGCGACGAGGACAGCGGGCGCTTCGATATCGAGGGCTTCGAGCACGCCTGCCGGCTGTGGACGCTGACGCTGGAGATCTCGGTGCTGATGGCGCAATTCCCCTCGCGCCGCATCGCCGAGCTGTCCTACGAGTTCCGCACGCTCGGCCTCGGCTTCGCCAATATCGGCGGGCTGCTGATGGCGATGGGTCTCCCCTACGACGGCGCCGCCGGCCGCGCCATCGCCGCCTCGATCACCGCGATCATGACCGGCGTGGCTTATGCGACCTCGGCGGAAATGGCCGAAGAGTTGGGTCCCTTCCCGGGTTATGCGGTCAATCGCGAATCGATGCTGCGCGTGATCCGCAATCATCGCCGCGCCGCCTATGGCGAAAGCGAGGGATACGAAGGACTGGCGATCGCCCCGGTGCCGCTCAAGGCCGACGACTGCCCCGACGCCGCGCTGGTCGCCGCCGCACGCCGGGCGTGGGACCGCGCCTTCGAGTTGGGCCGCGCCTACGGCTACCGCAACGCCCAGTCGACGGTGATCGCGCCCACCGGCACGATCGGCTTGGTCATGGATTGCGACACGACCGGCATCGAGCCGGATTTCGCGCTGGTCAAATTCAAGAAACTCGCCGGCGGCGGATATTTCAAGATCATCAACCGCGTCGTGCCGGCGGCGCTCAAGACCCTGGGCTATGAGCAGACCGCGATCAATCAGATCGTCGCCTACGCGGTCGGCCATGGCACGCTCGACGGATCGCCGGCGATCGATCATGACGCGCTTCTCGCAAAGGGTTTCGGCCACGCCCAGATCAACGCCGTCGAGAACGCGCTCGGCCAGGCCTTCGACATCAAGTTCGCGTTCAACAAATGGACGCTGGGCGAGGAGTTCTGCACCCGCGTTCTCGGCTTCGCCAAGGACCGGCTCGACGACATCGGCTTCGACGTCCTGACCGAGCTCGGTTTCACGCCGGCCGAGATCGAGGCGGCCAATACCTATTGCTGCGGGGCGATGACGCTCGAAGGGGCGCCGCACCTCAAGGCCGAACACCTGCCGGTGTTCGACTGCGCCAACCCGTGTGGGCGCAACGGCCGGCGGTTCCTTTCGGTCGAGAGCCATATCCGCATGATGGCCGCCGCGCAGCCGTTCATCTCGGGCGCCATCTCGAAGACCATCAATATGCCCAACTGGGCGACGGTCGAGGACTGCAAGCGCGCCTACATGCAGTCGTGGAAACTCGGCCTCAAGGCCAACGCGCTCTACCGAGACGGGTCGAAATTGTCGCAGCCGCTCGCCTCGGTGATCGGCGACGACGATGACGCGGCGGAGATCGCCGAAGAGCTCGTCGCCCAGCCGGCGGCGGCGAAAGCCACGGCCGTGGTCGAGCGGATCGTCGAGCGCGTCGTCGAACGTATCGTCGAGCGCAACGCCGGCCGCCAGCGCCTGCCGCAGCGCCGCAAGGGCTATACGCAGAAAGCGATTGTCGGCGGGCACAAGGTTTATTTGCGCACCGGAGAGTACGAAGACGGGCGCATCGGCGAGATCTTCATCGACATGCACAAGGAAGGCGCCGCATTCCGCAGCCTGATGAACAATTTCGCCATCGCGATTTCGATCGGGCTGCAATACGGCGTGCCACTCGAAGAGTTCGTCGAGGCGTTCACCTTCACGCGTTTCGAACCGCATGGGATCGTTCAGGGCAACGACGCGATCAAGAATGCGACGTCGATTCTCGACTACATCTTCCGCGAGCTGGCGATTTCGTATCTCGGCCGCGACGATCTCGCCCATGTCCACCAGGACGATCTGGCGCCCGACAGCGTCGGCAAGGGCGACGGCGAGAGCACGTTGCCGGCCGGCGGATCGGCGGCGGCTACGGCCGCGCTCGATGCGGTGAAGAAAGTCGCCTCGACCGGCTATGTGCGCCAGCGCTTCCGCGTGCTGGACGGCGGCTCGGGCGAAACGCGCGACGGCGCGCGGGCGAGCGCGCATGCGGCGATGCCGGTCGGCGACCACGGCGTGGCGTTGGTCGAACCTGATGTCGCCATAACGCTGATCGAGCCCGATGCCGAGGCCGCGGTCGAGCGCGAGCCGATCGGCTTCGCCATCGATTCGCCCGCCGTGTCGTCGCCCATCGCGGCGATCGCGCCGCGCGCCCTGGACGGGCGGACTGGCAAGATCCGCGAGGCGCGGCTCAAAGGCTACACCGGCGACATGTGCGATTCGTGCGGCAGCATGGCGATGGTGCGCAACGGCACGTGCACCAAGTGCCTCGATTGCGGCGCCACGACGGGTTGCTCATGACGCCGCGGCGGCCCGGAATGCGCGACGGCCGCCGAAGGTAACCGACCCCGGCTGCGGGCGCGCGTCTAGGGTTTGCGCGCCCCGCCGAACCGCCGACGGATTGCGCATGGTCCGTCGGTAACTTGAGTGGGGGAGCGGCCCGCAATCGCTCCCCCATTTTTTCGCTCGGATCTCGGCAAGGCCGAAACCGGGTCGCAGACCCCTCCCTACCCTCAAGATGCTCGAGACGGTGCCAGTTTCGCATCGCCTCGGCGTTTGTCGAAACGCGAGGGGTGGGCGGACTCACCGACGATGTCGCCGCGGCCGTGCTTCGACTGCCTTACTTCCCCCGCCCTTTTTGCAGGCGGCCGATCATGTCGGCGAGCGCCGCGGCATCGTCGCCCTTGACCTGCATCTTCTGCGCGTTGGCCGGCAGCTCGAAGAGACTTTCGTCGACGGCGCCGACCCGGATGTTGCGAAACGCCAAATGGACCTCTCCGGCCTTGCCCTGATGCACGCCCGTGCCTTCGATCTTGAGCACGATTCCCTCGGCGGTGCGCCACACGTGGCCCTCGAAACTGCTCGCAGCGCCCGGCGCGGTGGCGACGCGATACTTCGTGACCCGCATCCCTTCGATCGTCTCCTGCGCCACCGCCGTCTCGCGCAAATTCGCCGGGTCGTTGAGGGCGGCGAGCGGCAACGCGGCGAGACCGGCGAGATCGGTCTCGACGACGACATTGGTGCCCGGGAGCTGCGACCATACGAGATTGCGGTCGAAGCGGACGATGACGTTCTGCTTGGCGCCGCGCTCGACCCATTCGTGGCGCATGGCGTTCGGCGTGCGCCACAACTTGCCGGTGCGCAGATTGTCGCCGCGGCCGATCACGCTGTCGGCGGTGTAGGGAACTTTCAGATCGAGCGGCCCAGCCTCCGCCGCGCCGGCCAGACCGGCGAGCAGCGCCGCCATCAACAGGCCCAAGAATCGTCGCATCGAATCGCTCCCTCGCACGCAACCGAGCTGTCAATCTAGTCTACGCCGTCGATCGGGGCGAAACTATGACAACCATTGCCCGGCTAGTACGGCCGCGCGGTCCCGGCTATTCTCCGGGCCGACAAATCACCGCCAAAGGGAGTTCATGCGATGGCCGGAAAGATCGACGCGCGCCTTGGCGCGCTTGGCGTGACGCTACCGAGCGTCGCCGCGGCGGCCGGCAATTACGTGCCGACGGTGCGGACGGGAAATCTCGTCTTCGTCTCGGGCCAGATTACGCTTAAAGACGGCCAGCTCGAATATCTCGGCAAGGTCGGGCGCGATTTCACCGTCGAGCAAGGGCAGGCGGCGGCGCGGCTGTGCGCGCTCAACGTACTTGCCCAGCTCAAGGCGGCGCTGGGCGGCGATCTCGACAAGGTGCGGCGCTGCGTCAAGGTGACCGGCTTCGTCAACGCGACGCCCGAGTTCACCGACCATCCGAAGGTGGTCAACGGCGCATCCGACCTTCTCGCCTCGGTGTTCGGCGACGTCGGCAAGCACGCGCGCGCCGCCGTCGGGATGAGCTCGCTGCCGCTTGGCGTCGCCACGGAGATCGAGGCGGTCTTCGAAGTCGCCCCCGGCGGGTCGCGCCGCAAGCCGGCGGCAAAGAAGAAGGCGGCCAAACGGCCCAGGCGCCGCCGTTGAGGCGGGGTTCCACGACCTGCACGCGGACCTGAGCTCCGCCGGTGCGCGATTGACCGGCGAGCCGCGCGCGCCTAGCCTTTCGCGCATGCGCAGTCTCGTGATGGCCGCGATGGCGTTGGCGCTGGCGGTCGCCGGATCGCCCGCCGCGGCAGGCGAGGCCGACGTGATCGCGGTCAAGATCACCGCGCGCAGCGCCGACCTTTACGATTTCGACGTGACCATTCGCAGCAACGACAGGGGATGGGACTATTACGCCGACGCGTTCGAGGTACTGACCCTTGACGGTCGGCTGCTCGGCCGCCGCGAGCTGCTGCACCCGCACCAGGACGAACAGCCGTTCACGCGCGAGCTGGGCGGGGTTCGGATTCCGGCGAGCGAAACCCGGGTCTTGGTGCGGGCGCGCCACAAACCGGCGGGATATGCCGGCACGGCGCGCATCGTGCCGGTGCCGCATTGATCGACCAAGCGCAGGGCGACGACAGTGCCTGACGGCGGCGACGCCATCACGCT
>DATFES010000308.1:0-4721 GCA_035250945.1 Alphaproteobacteria bacterium
CAATCCCGTGGACGCGCGGACCACGGAGCCAGCGTCGGCCCGTGCGACAACGCGATTGGCTGATGCAACGATCGACGCCTCGCCAGCGTTAGATCCGCCCGCTCCGACACCGCCCGAGCCGCCTAGGGTGCGCATCGATGATCGCTCGCAAGGCGCTGTCGCCGAGCGGCCGCTGCAGCAGGCCGCCGGGCCGGTCACCGCCATACCTGGTGAAATCGCCCCGGTTCGGCCGGCCGAACCGACGCGTGCCGTGGCGGTCGCTGTTCCTCCGTCGCCGCCGGCGGGCGGCGTCCGTTTGACCCAGGGTGGCGGCGGCGTCGGCGCCGAACAACTGATCGCACGCGGCGACATCTACCTGCGCGACGGCGATATTGCCTCGGCGCGGCTGCTTTTCGAGGCTGCCGTGCGCCTGGGAAACGCCGCCGCAGCACGCCGTATAGGGACGACATACGACCCGATCGAGCATCGCCGGCTGCGAATCGTCGGCGTATCGCCCAATGCGCAAGTCGCGCTCGACTGGTACCGTCAGGCGATGGAGGCGGGCGACGCCGAAGCGCGCCGGCGTCACGCCGACCTTTCCGCCTGGATCGCGCGCGGCGGAGCGCGCTAATTGCGGCGGACGTTGAACCAGCGCTTCAACGTCCGCGCGAAGGTTTCGGCCCGCAACAACACGTTTTCCCGCTGCAGCGTCAGCCACGCGATCTTTACTGATTTGCTCGCAATGCTCGACTTGAAGCGAGTCGCACCAGCGAGCAGGTCGTACTCGCGTGCCCCGCGGCCGATGGCGCGGTCGATGGCCAGAATCTGGCTCACCAGGCCGGGGCGGGCCCGCGAGGCGCTTTCGTATTCGAAACCACACTGGTAGTTGTAGACGCGCCCGTCGAACTGGAAGTTGTACAAATAGGCGACGGCACGGCCGCCGACGGTGAGGCGCAGGAACTCCACCTGCCCCTCCGGAAGGCCGCGGGCGATCAAAGCGCGATGGAACTTCTCGAAAAACGGCGCGCGAAATGCGTGCGGGCGATTGAGCGATTGCCAACGCTGTACGTGCAGCCGTTTTAGCTCGGTGAAGTGTTCATGCGCTTGGGCGACATCCGTGGCGGCATCGAGTCGGATCTCGCCCCGGGCCTGGTAGAAGCTCAGCGACTGCAGGTACTGTCGCCGCGTGCTTGCGCGCAGCCTCGCCAGGAGATGATCGACTGAGTGCAAGCCGACGAGTTCGACTATGGGACATGGATCGATCGTCTGGATGGACACTTTTACCCCGAGCGGTTCGGCGTACGTCGCGTAGTCGACCGGAACACCGCCGAGACGCAGCGTGGTCCACGACGGATCGTGCGCGACGAGCCAGCGAATACACGCCGCCCCCACGTCCGCGGCGTGGTTGCGGTCGGCGAGGAATCCGTTGTGCTCGATGGCAATGAGGTCGTAGTCGGGGTCCCCTGTCTCGTTCAGGTAGAGGCCGTTGCCCGCGGCGATCGCGCCGCGCCTGGACCCGCGGGACGCGATGATTGCGAGGCCGACGCAATCGCCGTAGCGTCGGGCCTCGATGACTCTTGGCGGCGTCTCGAATCGGGCCAGTTCGAGCCACGACCCGATCCATGACCAGGTTTGGAAGAACGACGGATCGGCGCGGCGCTCCAAGGAGCGCCATCGTGCCTCGAGTGCCGAAAGTTCGGTAAGTGGCGCGACGCCGACCGTGATATCGCTGCCGGTCATTGCGTCGGCGGTCGCGCCAACTCAAATGACGTCGCCGAATGCCGCTCGAAGAAGACCCAAATGATGAAAAAAGTATTACCTGCGATCATCGTTCCAAATGAGCGGATCTCATCATCAGCCGCACGGGAGAGTGAACCATTTTGTAGGTTAACCAGCAATCAATTCCCAATGATAGCATAATCGGATGATGCTCGATTCGCCTGGCGAAGCGCCTACGCGTGCGGCCGTCCTGACGGCTTTGGACGCCGATCCGCGCCTGGTCGGCCTTCTCGATCCGTCCCCCACGCGGCCATTCTATCTGTCCATGCCGTGGTGGCGGTCGCTCGCCGAAGCCGCGCTGAATCGTGACGAAACGCTGCGGATCTACGCAGCCGAGATGCGGGACGGCTTGCGGGGGGCCCTGTTGACGCGCGCCCGCGCGAAACGGCGGCAGGGCGTCCGGGCGCTGCGCGCCCTTGCCACGGTCTACTCGGTGGAATACGGAATCGTCGGCGACGGCGAGGAAGTAAATTCGAAAGTCATTCCCGTACTGGCTGACGCGTTGGCTGCCGAGCGGCCGCGTTGGGACATAATCGATCTCGGCCCGTTCGAACGTACTGCGACGTGTTTTGAGCGCCTCGCGCTCGAGCTGCGCAGGGTGGGGTTCTGGGTGCAGCCTTATTTCCAATTCGGCATGTGGTATGAGCGGATCGCCGGTCGCGACTTCGCCACCTTCCTCGCCATGCGCTCGGGCGCGCTGCGAACCACGCTCAAGCGGGCGCCCAAGCGTTTGGAGCATCTGGGGCACGTCGAGATCGAGAGCGTACGCGGCGGCGGCGATCTGGCGGCGGCGATCATGGACTATGAAGGCGTGCATGCACGAAGCTGGAAGCCGCGCGAGCCATATCCCGAGTTCATGCCGCGCCTGATGCGCGAGGCGTCAGCGGTAGGGGCGTTGCGTCTCGGGATCCTACGCCTGAACGACCGGCCGATCGCGGCGCAAGTGTGGATTGTATGGAACCGGCGAGCGACGATCTTCAAATTGACGCACGACGAACGCTTCAAGCGTGTGTCGCCCGGCTCGGTGCTCACCATGCACATGATGCGGCGCGCGATCGAGGATGATCAGGTCGAGGAGATCGACTTTGGCCGCGGCGACGACCCCTATAAGCGCTCCTGGCTCGGCCACAGGCGGCAGTTCTGGGGCGTGCTGGCCTGCAACCCGCGGACGGCGTGCGGACTCGGCGCGCTTGTCCGACACGGCGGCAGTGCGGCGGCGATGCGTGGTATCCGACGATTGGCGGGGAAGCTCGGGGTGCCCCGCAGGCCTTGACAGGTACCTGCAGCTCCGCCTGCCTTCTCCGACAAGCTTGAGGCGATCGACGCAAGCAACGTTTTCGCAGGCGAACTCGCCGAACGATGGACTCTACAGGGCGTCGCTTCCGTCGCCGCCATGCAGGACCCGCGAAAGCGCGGAAAATCCGCCGAGAAATTCGTTCACCGTAGCGGTCGGCGACCCGCCGTCCGGCGTGTTGTCGGCGGCGATTGCCAGGATTGCCGACCGCTGCGATGAACCGGAGAGGAACGCCCATGCCTGAAGTAGTTTGACAGTGAGCGGATCGGCGGTGAATCGGCCGTCCACCCAGTACACGTAATGGACAGTGCGCTCACGCTTGGCGTGGATCAGCCGGTGCACTCCGACGGCGAGCGGCCGACCGTTGTATTGGATCGTAGCGTGGCCCCGTTCGGCAAGTCGCCAATTGTCCTCGTCGGAAAACCGGTTCTGCGCGCTGATCAGCTTGGCGCGCCACCGCTGCCACGAGTAGTACGCGACGTACACGTAGACCGATTTCTCCAGCCGGCCGTAGGCCCGGAGGAACTCGCTGTCGGCGCCTTGGAACTCGGGGCGCCATTCGGGCCCGCTATCCTCGATGACGCGCCAGCCCGGCGGCGCCGGCGGCGGAACGACGCGCAACACAGGCGCGGACGCCGCCGCCGCGGTCAGTGCATCGGCGTAGACGCGCGGTGCGGCGCTTACCGCGACAACGGCGAGCATGGCGATCAACGCGCTCGCCGCACCGGCGCGCCGGCCGGGCATTGCATCGCGAGTTGGTCGCATCGCCGCGCCATCCTCCTGACGGAAGCGAAGTCCGACTGCCGTGAGCGCAAGCAAGACGACCGAGAAGAACACCCAGCCGTAAACCAGATGGTCGATATCGGCGGCGATGCGGTTGTCGGTGGCATGGGCGATGACGACGATTCCAAGCGCGCGCAGCCCATTGGCGAAGAGGGGAACCAGCAGCGAAAGCGCGACGAAGACCAACCGGCGCCAAATGTCCTGATAGACTATATAGGCGAATAGGCACCCATAAGCGATCGAGGCGATCAGAAAACGCAGACCCGCGCACGCCTCGGCGACCTCGAAAACGCCGTTGGGGATCGAGATGATCACACCGTCGGAGAACGCCGGGATGCCAACCAGTTCGAGCCCAACGAGGATGAACGCAGTGGTAAACTCCTGCAATTTCGGGACAAGAAATTCGCCCGATGGGACGAGGAAATACAGATAAAGGAGCGGAAACAGAATCGTCATGACGACGCGGACGCCGACGACCGCCAAGACGAGGAGTTGAATCAACGTCATGACGGCGAACTGCTCGAGCTCAAGCACGCTCAGTGCCTCCGCGGCGAGCCAGACGAGTGAGACCGGGATCGCCACCACGACCGGTATGAACCACGGCTGCGGGACCATCAGCCGCAACTCATCCCGTTTTCGCCAAATCAAATAGGCGCTAATCGGGGCGACGATGAAACCGTGATTGTAGGTGCGCGAGACGTACCAAGTGTGGACCGCAGCTTCCACGCTTTCCCAGTGCAGCGCGAGGATCGCCATGACGCCGAAGGCGATCGCGAGGCTCGACATTCGCCATTGGTGGCTGACGGCGAGCCGCGGCCTGGCGGCGAAACCGACTGGCGCCGTCGGCGACACGAGGGGGCCCTGGTTTGGTTGCGGCGCTCGCCTC
>DATFES010000352.1:0-4629 GCA_035250945.1 Alphaproteobacteria bacterium
GCTCCGCGACAAGTTCCGCGCCGCCGGAAGGCGCCGCCATAGACAACTGGAACCGTCCTTCTTCGATCACGCCCTTGGAGAGGTTCTCGATGATCCACCGTCTGGCGTTGGCGGAGACGCTGATCGGCCACAGGCGACGTACGTCGTCGACGAACACCTTGCGAACCACCGCGGTCGCCGAAACGCGCGGACGATCGTCGAGTCCGTTTATATCGCCGCTCGCCTCTATCCTCGTCTCGCCTAAATCGAGCGCCGCCTCGTCGATCCTAAGTCGCTGCGCGTCCTCCGAAAATTCGCCCACCAACCGGACTTGGCGAAACTCGACGGGCTCGGGAAAAAATGCCGGATACACGATCCGCCCCTTGGGCCCGGCAAGATTAAAGCCCACCGAACGAACTTGGCCGTCGAGCGCCATGGCGAGGTCGACGATCCCGCTCACCGTCGTTTCGAGAACGCCGAGCCGCGCGAGCCGTGAATCGACGAACCGAAGCTGGGCGAGGCCGATATCGGTGAAGCGAACCTGTCCCTCGATGCGATCGGCGCCCGTGGAATAGCTGGCATTTGCCGCAAGGCGCGCCTCGTTCTCCTCGATCTTGACCGTCAGGCCCAGGTCCGCGCGAAGTCCGGCAGGATTGCGAAACAGCGTCACGTCGGTATCGGGGACGCTCCACGTCCGACCGTCGGCCAGATCGTAGATTGTCGTGACGCCATCGGTGATGCTGATCTGACGCAAATATCCGCCGCGGCGCGTCGGATCAGGTTCGCGCAGGAAGTTGCCGATCATGAGCGGGATTACCCGGCCGGCCTCCTCGGCGCCCTGCGGCGCCCCGCCTTCGGCATCGGCGCCGAAGCGGAGTCCGCCTTCCTTGGTGCGAACGATCGTCAGACGCGGCCGGCGAACGTCGATCGCCACCGGAGCCACCACCCCGCGCAGCAACGCGGCGGTCGAAAGACTCAGGTCCAACTCGGGGATTCGCGCCACCATCGCCCCTTCGCCGCGGGAGACGGTGACGTTCAGCACTTTGAGATCGAGATTGCGCTCCCACCCCGCCCAGGCCAGCACGGTCTCGTCGAACGTGATTTTGGCGCCCTGAACTTCGGCGTTGAGGCTGCGCTCGATGATCGGCGTTAGAAATCCGAGCGGAATCGGACCGGCCGATAGCCGCCAGGCGAATATCGCCGCCGCGGCCGCGACGATGACGACCACGCTCAAGACGATTTCGACGACGAGCTTCGAGAGGCGGATCACCATCGGCGTTCGCCCGCGAATTCCTCAGTATTTGCCCAAGCCATGGGCCGCTCGCGCCACTTGACCCTCGCGGCGCGTATGCGGTCCAGTGTGGGGCAAAATCGCGCGAGAGGAAATGACCCAATTGTTCGCTGATCTCGCTGGGGCGCAATGGCCCCAACCCGCCGACCGCGAACGCGCGGCCCGGGAGCTCGCCGCCTGGCGCGCGGCGGCCGTCGAGATCGACGATCCGGATGCCCGCAGCCGCGCCAAGCGGCTGGTCCGAATGAAATCGGCCACCCATGCGCTCGCCGCCATATTCGGAAATTCTCCCTATCTCGCCGATTGCGCGCTGCGCGACCCGGCCGTCATCGTCGCCCTGCTCGTCGACGGCCCCGATAAGGTTTTTCGCCGTCTTGCCGCCGACCTCGCCGCGACGTACCGTGCGCCAACGGCGATCGCCGACCTAATGGCGGGCCTTCGCATCGCCAAGCGTCGCGCCGCGTTGACCATCGCGCTCGCCGATATCGGCGCGCTTTGGCCGCTTGAGCAGGTCACCGCGGCGCTCAGCGATTTCGCCGATATGGCCCTCGATCTTGCGGTACGCCATTTGCTGCGCGAGGCGGCGTCCGCCGGCGCGTTTCGTCTGCGTCATCCCGACGATCCGGCGTGCGACTCGGGCCTGGCGATCATCGGAATGGGCAAGCTCGGCGCCCGCGAGCTCAATTACTCGAGCGATATCGACATCATCGTGCTGTACGACGACGAGACGATCGAAACCGATTTGCCCGAGGCGTTGCGACATCATTTCGTGCGGCTGGCGCGCGGATTGGTCAAGATCATGCAGGAAAGCACTCCCGAGGGCTATGTTCTGCGCACCGATTTGCGGCTGCGGCCCGACCCTGGATCGACGCCGCTCGCCATATCGATGACCGCGGCGGAAATCTATTACGAGAGCTTCGGCCAGAACTGGGAACGCGCGGCGATGATCAAGGCGCGCGCCGTCGCCGGCGATGTCGCCGCCGGGCAATCGTTTCTCGCCCGATTGCGACCCTATGTCTGGCGCAAGCACCTCGATTTCGCGGCGATTCAAGACATCCACTCGATCAAACGGCAGATCAACGCCCATCACGGCGGAGCGCGCATCGAACTTGGCGGACACAACATCAAGATCGGCCGCGGCGGTATTCGCGAGATCGAATTCTTCGTCCAGACCCAACAACTCATCTGGGGCGGTCGAACTCCGTTGCTGCGCAAGGCGGCGACATGCGAGGCGCTTGCTGCGCTTGCCGAGGCTGGGCGCGTGCGCCCCGACACCGCGGCGGAACTGCAGGAATCCTACCGTTTCCTTCGAAAGGTCGAGCATCGCCTGCAGATGATCGACGACAGGCAAACCCACAGCCTGCCGCCCGAAGGCCCGCAAATGGATGCGTTGGCCATCTTCCTAGGCTTCAAGAACGGCAAGGAATTCGGGCGCGCGATGCTGGGACATTTGCGGCGCGTCGAGGGACACTACGCGCGGCTGTTCGAGGAGGCGCCCACCCTGTCGGGTCCCGGCAATCTCGTCTTCACCGGCGCCGAGGACGACCCGGCCACGCTGCGAACGCTCGCCGAGATGGGCTACAAGGATCCCAAGCACGTCGCCGCGGCAATCCGAGGCTGGCACCACGGCCGCGTTCGCGCCATGCGCTCGGTGCGGGCGCGCGAATTGTTGACCGAATTGGTCCCGTCATTGCTTCAGTCGCTGGCGCGCACGCCCCAGCCCGACGCCGCGTTGCGCAAATTCGACGAGTTCCTGGCCCGCCTACCGGCGGGCGTGCAGCTTTTTTCGCTGTTTCACGCCAATCCTGGCCTGCTCGATCTGGTTGCCGAGATCATGGGCGGTGCGCCGCGGTTGGCCGAGACGCTGGCGCGTCACACCCATCTGCTTGATGCGGTCCTGAGCGAAGGGTTTCTCACCGCGCTGCCCGACCGCACGTCACTCGACGCCGATCTCGGCCGCGCGCTCGAGCAAGCGCGCGACTTTCAAGACGTGCTCGACATCGCGCGGCGATGGAATGCCGAGCGGCAGTTTCAGATCGGCGTGCAGCTCTTGCGCGGCGCCGCGACGCCCGAACGCGCCGGTGCGGCGCTGGCCGACGTCGCCGAGACGGTGATCGCGGCGATGCAGCCCGCCGTCGAGACCGATTTCGTCCGTCAGCACGGCCAAGTCAAGAGCGGGCGGCTCGCGGTCGTGGCGATGGGCAAGCTCGGCGGCCGCGAGATGACCATGACGTCGGACCTCGATTTGATTTTCATCTATGACGCGCAGCGAAATATCGAACAATCCACGGGCTCTCGCGGCCTCCCGGTGCCGCTCTATTACGCCCGCCTCGCGAGTCGGCTGATTAACGCCCTGACCGCGCTAACCGGCGAGGGCCGGTTATACGACGTCGATATGCGGCTGCGCCCATCGGGCAACAAAGGACCGCTGGCGACCAATCTCGATGGATTTCTGGTCTACAATCGCGACTCGGCGTGGACGTGGGAGAACATGGCGCTAACGCGCGCTCGGCCGATCACCGGCCCGCTCGATTTTCGGGGCGAGATCGCCACGGCGATCCACGAAATTCTGACGCGGCCACGCGATCACGCCAAGCTGGCCATCGATGTCGCGGCGATGCGCGCGCTCATCGTCCGCGAGCATCCGCCGCGCGATCCGTGGGAGGTGAAGCATTGGCGCGGCGGGTTGATCGACGTGGAATTCATCGCGCAATATCTGCAGCTACGACATGGAGCCGAGCGACCGCAAATCCTCTCGACCAATACGCGGGAAGCTTTGGCCAATGCGATTGCGGCGGGGGCGCTGGGCGAGGACGATGGCCACATCCTGATCGAAGCGCACCGCCTCTGGCAGGCCGTGCAAGGTTTGCTGCGGCTTTCGGTCGAGGCCGCCTTCGATGCAAGCAATGCGCCCGATGCGCTAAAGCGGGCGCTGGCGCGCGCGGCGGGGGCGAGCGATTTCGCGGCGCTGGAAGCGCGCATGCTCGCCGACGCGGCGCGCGTCAAGCTGATCTTCGACCGGATGATTCCCGCCGCCGACGGCGAAGGTGGCGAGGCCGTGAAGCGCGCATAGCCGAATCGCAGTTCGATTCGATGGAGAAAGGATCCGCCCGAGATGTCGACGAACAAACGTCAACTCAAGATCGGCGATATGGCGCCGGATTTCCATCTGCCGACCGACAGCGCGGGAAAGCTGCGACTGTCGGAGCTGCGTGGCCGCAGGGTCGTGCTCTACTTCTACCCCAAGGACAACACCACCGGATGCACCAAGGAGGCATGCCGGTTCAACGAGGAGCTACCCGACTTTCGCAAGCTCAGGGCCGAGATCGTCGGCGTGTCGCGCGATAGCGTCGCCAGCC
>DATFES010000353.1:0-10978 GCA_035250945.1 Alphaproteobacteria bacterium
GGGTTCCTCGACAAACGCCTGCAGGCGATCGAGGGGCTTCCGGAATTCGACGCGTTGCGCGACGCGGCGCGCGAAATCAAGAACCACACGCTCGCCAATCTCGACTGGTACCTCGAACGCTACGAAACGAAAGTGAAGGAATCCGGCGGCGAGGTGCATTGGGCACGCACGCCGGCCGAGGCCCGCGCCATCGTGCTCGACATCTGCAAGCGGCTCGGCGCGCGCACCGTCGCCAAGGGCAAGACGATGATCGCCGAGGAAATCGGCCTCAACGAAGATCTCGCCCGGAATGGCATCGCGCCGGTCGAGACCGACCTCGGCGAATACATCATCCAGATCCGCAACGAAGCGCCCTCGCACATCATCGCGCCGGCGATCCATCTCACCAAGGAAGCGGTCGCCGACAGCTTCCGCGCCACCCACACCGGGATGGATCCGGCGCGCTCGCTGGCCGAGCCGCGCGAGCTCGTCGACGAGGCGCGCCAGGTATTGCGCGACAAGTTCTTCGCCGCCGACGTCGGAATCACCGGCGCCAATTTCCTGATCGCCGAGACCGGCTCGTCGGTGATCGTCACCAACGAAGGCAATGGCGATCTGACGCAACTCCTGCCGAAGGCGCATATCGTGCTGGCCAGCCTCGAGAAGGTGGTGCCGACGCTCGAGGACGCGGCGACCATCCTGCGCGTGCTGGCCCGCTCGGCGACCGGGCAGGACATGTCGGCCTACACCACGTTCTCGACCGGGCCGCGCCGCGCCGGCGATCTCGACGGGCCGGCCGAGTATCATGTGGTCCTGCTCGACAACGGCCGCAGCGCGCTCCTCGGCGGCGAGTTCCGGGAGATCCTGCGCTGCATCCGCTGCGGAGCGTGCATGAATCACTGCCCGGTCTACGCCGCGGTGGGCGGACACGCCTATGGCTGGGTATATCCGGGTCCGATGGGCGCCGTGCTTACGCCCAGCCTCATCGGCATCGAGAATGCCCGCGACCTGCCCAACGCCTCGACGTTCTGCGGCCGGTGCGAGAGCGTATGCCCGATGCGCATACCGCTGCCGAAACTCATGCGGCGTTATCGTGAACTGGACTATGAGCGCAAGCTGGCGCCGCGCGCGATGCGTTGGGGCATCGGCGTGTGGGCGTTCTTCGCCAAGCGGCCGCCGCTCTATCATTTCTTCGCCGCGGTCGCAGCACAGGTGCTGGGACTCCTCGGCCGCCGCCACGGCAGCTTCTATAATCTGCCGCTGGCCTCGGGCTGGACGGCGACGCGCGAGTTTCCCGCGCCCGAGGGACGCACCTTCCAAGAGCTCTGGTACAAGCGGAACCGCGCGCGCAAATCGCGAGCCGGCCAATGAGCGAGGCGCGGGATCAGATTTTGGGCGGCGTGCGGCGATCGCTCGAACGCGGCGCGGTGGCGCCGGAGCAAGCGGCGGCGCTCGAGACACGTCTTCGCGACCATGCGGTCAATCTCCTGCCGGGACGCGCGTCCGGGCTCGAGCCCCGCCAGCTCGTCGATCTGTTCGAAGCCCAAGCGAGCAAAGTTTTCGCCAGCGTCGCGCGCGTGCGCTCGCTGGATGCCGTCCCCGACGCCGTCGCCGAGTACCTCGCCGGGCGCAACCTGAGTTCCGAACTGACCATGGCGCCCGATCCGTTGCTCGACCGCGCGCCGTGGGACAAGCGCCCGCTGCTTAAGATCCGCCGCGGCGCCGCCGATGGAAAGGAACCGACCGGTTTGTCGGCGGCGTTCGCCGCCATCGCCGAGACCGGAACGCTGATGCTGGTTTCGGGTACGGACAGCCCCGCGACGCTCAACTTCCTGCCCGACACGCATATCGTCGTCCTGCCGGTTTCGCGCGTGACCGGCCCGATGGAGGCGGCATGGGCGCGTTTGCGCCAGGTTTTTGCGCCGCACGGCGAAGATATCGGCGGCGCATCGACGCCGCGGACGATCAACTTCATCACCGGGCCGTCGCGGACCGGCGATATCGAGCAGAAGATCGAAATGGGCGCCCACGGTCCGCGGCGGCTGCACATCATCGTCGTCGAGGATGAAGCGCTCCCCTAGACCGCCGTCGCGAGCCCCGCACCCGTCCGCCGACGAGGTCGCGCTGTTCCGCGCCGCGCTGAAGGACGCCAAGCCGCTTCGCCAACGCATGCGACCGCCCGGCGGCTCCGCGGCCAATCGCGCGCTTCATCCCGATGCTGCCGGCGAAGCGGCCGGCCGACGCGATGCGCGGCTGCCGGATCGGGAACGCGGCACCGCGATCGCCCCCAACCCCGGCATCGATCGCCGCACCGAGGAACGGTTGCGCCGTGGCGCGATGGCGATCGAAATGCGCCTCGACCTGCACGGCTTGAGCGAGGACATGGCGCATCGCGCGCTCGACCGCTTCGTGCGCGAGGCTTGGGAGGCCGAGCGGCGAATGCTGCTGGTGATCACCGGCAAGGGCGCCGCGGCCGAGGGCGGTGGCGTACTGCGCCGCAACCTGCCGCGCTGGCTGGCGCAAGGAGCGAACGCCGCGCGCGTGCTGAAGATCGCGCCGGCGCAGCCGCGCCACGGCGGCGGCGGGGCGTATTACGTCTTGCTGCGGCGCCGGCGCGAACGATGACGCCGTTCGGCGCCAGGATCCGCGCGTTGCGCGCGGCGCGCGCAATTTCGCTCAAGCGCATGGCCGCCGATCTTGAACTGTCGCAGGCGTATCTTTCGGCGCTCGAGCATGGCCAGCGCGGCCGGCCGACGCCCGCCCTGGTGATCCAGATCTGCGAGTATTTTCATCTCATCTGGGACGATTACGAAGAAATGCACCGCTTGGCGCGGCTCTCCCATCCGCGCGCCGTCATCGACACGCGCGGCCTGTCGCCCGCCGCGACCGAGCTCGCCAATCTGCTCGCCGATCGCATCTCCGAACTCGACGCGGCGACGCTCGCAGCGCTGGTCGAGGCGGTCAAAGCGTCGCCGCGGATCGGCCGGCGAAAGGCCCGGCGGTCGCGCTCAACGTCCGTTTCGGGACGGCTGCGCAAGCACGCTTGACCGCCGGCGGCGAGCGCCGGCTCACTTCATCGCGAAATTGTACGCCGAGACGCCCTTGACCTGCTCGTCGACGACCAGGCGATGGTGGAGCGGCGGAAAGGCGCGCTGGCGGCAATCCATGCGCTCGCAGAGCCGGCAGCCGACGCCGATTTCGGTGACGGCATCGAGCCGCTCGAGATCGTAACCGTCGGCGTAGACGAGCTCGCGCGCGTGGGCGAGCTCGCAGCCGATGCCGAGCGCCAGGAGCGTATGCGGCTCCTTGAACCCGGCGCTCTCCTTGGTCAGCGTGCGGGCGATCGAAAAGAATGTCGTGCCGTCGGGCAATCTTGCGATCTGGGTGCGAATCATGCCCGGCGTGGTGAACGCCTCGTGCACGTTCCAGCGCGGACATGAGCCGCCGAAACGCGAGAAGTGGAACCCGGACGCCGAGAACCGCTTCGACAAATTGCCGGCGATATCGACGCGGACGAGATAGAACGGCACGCCTTTCGCGCCATGACGCTGCAGCGTCGACAGGCGGTGGCAAGCTTGTTCGAACGAAACGCCGAAGCGATGGGTCAAGAGATCGATATCGTAGCGCACCGCCTTCGCCGTTTCGAGGAACGGGGCGTAGGGCATCAGCACCGCACCGGCGAAATAATTGGCCAGACCGACGCGGACCAGCGTTTCGCTTTCCGGCGTCGACAGCTTCGCCTCGCCGATCAGCCGGTCGATCGCCGGCCGCGCGGCGATGAGCGCGATTTGATAGGCGACCTGGAAGTTGCGGCTGGCGCGCGCCAGCATCTCCGACAGCAACAGCCGGCGCGTTTTGGGTTCGTAGCGGCGGAACGCGCCGGCCATCGCCTCGCGCGGCGCGACCTCGACGGCGATGGAATGCGCGCGCGAAAGATACTCGATCAATCCGCGGCGCAGATCCTGTCGCTCGAGTTCGGCGTCATGCCATAGCGCCTCGGCGGCGTCTTCGAGCGACGGGAAATGGTTGACGCGATCGGCAAAGAAGTCGCGCGCCTCCTCGTTGGGCAACGCGATGCGCCGCGTGCCGCCCGAAGGCAGGCCGAGCACCATCGCCTGCGCGTCCTCGCGCGCCGTGCGATAGGCGCGATAGAGCTCGACGATCGTCTTGGCCCCTTCGGGCGACGCGGCGACGATGTCGCGCAGCTCTTCCGGCGCGACGCTCGCCGCGCTGAGCGTAGCGTCGGCGAATATCTCGCGCAGCCCGAGCTCCAGCCGGCGCTCGGCGTCATCGGATAGTTGCTGCAGGTCGACATCGAACGCCTTGCCGAGCTTGAGCAGCAGCGACACCGTAACCGACCGCTCGTCGTGCTCGATCAAATTGAGATAGCTCGCCGATATGCCGAGCTGCTCGGCCATCTGGCTCTGGGTCAATCCCCTGGTCTGCCGAAGGCGCCGTATCTTGCTGCCGAGCAACGCTTTTTTGGCCATCCGCAACTCCCGCCGCCGTGACCGCGTTACTTTACAGACTTTACAATAATCGCCATAAAAGTGAAAATCGACAGACAACTTTGCTAATTTTATTGCTCATTTGCGGTTGCTTCTCGCACGTGCAGTGTCAATTATTTACCAGAACCCGGCTTCGCCGGAAAACCCTTTGCATGGAGCTCATGAATCGCATGACCGAGGCCAATCGAAACTGGGACGCGACGCGATTTCGCGCCATCAAGCGCGATTACACGTCCGACGACGTCCGGCGGCTCGCCGGATCGCTGACGATTCAACACACGCTGGCCGATCGCGGCGCGCGGCGGCTGTGGCACCTGCTTCAAAGCGAGCCCTATGTGCCGACCCTGGGCGCGCTCACCGGCAATCAGGCGGTGCAGCAGGTCAGGGCCGGGCTCAAGGCCATCTATCTGTCGGGCTGGCAGGTCGCCGCCGACGCCAACCTCGCCGGTCAGATGTATCCCGACCAGAGCCTTTATCCGGCGAACTCCGTGCCCGAAGTGGTGCGCCGCATCAACCGCGCGCTGCAACGCGCCGATCAAATCCAGACGCTGGAAGGTCGCGGCGACACGCACTGGTTCGCGCCGATCGTCGCCGACGCCGAGGCCGGCTTCGGCGGACCGCTCAACGCCTATGAGTTGATGAAGGCGATGATCGAGGCTGGGGCGGCGGGGGTGCACTTCGAAGACCAGCTCGCCTCGGAAAAGAAATGCGGCCATCTCGGCGGCAAAGTGCTGGTGCCGATTTCCCAGTTCGTGCGCACGCTCAACGCGGCGCGGCTCGCCGCCGACGTCGAAGGCGTGCCGACAGTGCTGCTGGCGCGAACCGACGCCGACTCGGCGCAGCTTCTCACCTCGGACATCGACCCGCGCGATCATCGGTTCCTCAGCGGCGAGCGGACCGCCGAAGGATTCTTCCGCATCAAGCCCGATGTCGGAAAGGACTACGCCATTGCGCGCGGCTTGGCCTACGCGGAGTATGCCGATCTCATCTGGTGGGAGACTTCGGAGCCGAATCTCGCCGACGCCGAGCGTTTCGCCGACGCCATCCATCATCACTTTCCCGGCAAATTGCTCGCCTATAATTGTTCGCCGTCGTTCAACTGGCGCAAGAAGCTGTCGGTTGAAGCGATCGGCGAGTTTCAGGCGCGTATCGGCGCGATGGGCTATAAATACCAGTTCGTCACGCTGGCTGGCTTCCATTCGCTCAACCACGGCATGTTCCAGCTCGCGCACGGCTATGCGCGGCGCGGCATGGCGGCGTATGCGGAACTGCAAGAAGCCGAATTCGCCGCCGAGCGCGACGGCTATACGGCGACCAAGCATCAGCGCGAAGTGGGCACCAGCTATTTCGACGCCGTAGCGGTGGCGATCTCGGCCGGCAAGGCGTCGACGACGGCGATGGCCGGTTCGACCGAGCGCGAACAATTCCACGAAAAACCGACGGCGGCGGCTGCGGCTGACTGACTGATGTGTCGCAAGGCCAAATCGTTTTCGCAGTCTCTGCGAGCGAGGAGACCGGCTGGCCCTCCCGAACCGGTCTCCCGTTGATCCCCTCACCCCTGACGTACCGCCGACGTCAGTCTCGCTCCGCTTAAGGGAACCGCCCCTCTGGGACGCGTGGGTGAGGGGTCCTTCTTCGTCGCTGATTGGCGGCGGTCAGGCGGCGAACGAAACGGTTTGCTCGAGCCTGATCAACCGCCAACCGGCGCCGCGCTGATTCTCCAGCGTGTGGCCGATGGTTTCGAGTTTCCATCGCACGCGCGCCACCAAGACGATGATGTTCCGGCGCCACGCTTCGGGCCAACTCCCAGACCATAACCTGGCGGCGATATCCTCGCGCGTGACGTACCGCGTCGCGCGATCGAGCAGCAAGCGCACGATGGCGGCCTCTTGTGGCGGCAGCGGGCGGTCGCCGACGCTGCCGTGCGCGACGTCGGCGAACGGATCGCTGCAACCCTCGTCCAGGGCGATGAGACGATATCCGCGTCGCGGCACAGTGACGATGCGAAAGCGCGAGCCGGCGAGCCGTTTCCGAATGCGGCAAATCTGCGTCTTGACGATCTCCATGGCGGCGAGCGGGCCGCCGTTTTCATCCTCTCCCCAGACGCCGTCGATCAGTTCGGGCACGCTCACCGGGGCGCCGCCGGCGCGTTGCAGCATGCGGAAAATCTTGGCCGGTTGCGGCGGCCACGCGCCAAGCTCGGGTTCGCGCGGCGAAGCGAACGCGCGCGAAGGCGGGACGCTGCGCGGCGCGGGGTCCTCGGTGGATGGCGCGCGAGCCATCGACACCGCGGATGGATGGCGATCGCTGCAGCCTGCGAGCGCGGGAAGGCGCGAGACGATGGTCATAGTTTCCTTGCTCGCTTACGGGACCGCCTCAGTTGCCCCAGCGGTTGTCGCGGGCGGGCCGCTCGCCCGGTGTCGCCTCATTCGCCGTCGGTTCGGCACAATGGCGTTGGCGATGCGAATCGAACGATTCGCATGACTGCGCTCAGTAACGGCGATTTGTGGCGTCAATGAGGCGCGCGCGCCGCGCCGTTCGAGAATACGTCCGCGGGTACTACAATTTTACCGCGCCGCACGCGACGAACCCTTTGCGCGCATCGGCGCCCGCTGTCAGGGCCCGCCGCCCCTTCGGGCGACGCGCAACAGCAACAACAGCACGATGGCGCCGATGATCGAGGCGATGAACCCCGCCGGTTGCCCGTATCCATAAAGACCGGCCGCCTGGCCGACGAATTGGGCGAGAAAAGCGCCGGCGATGCCGACCGCAGTCGTCAAGATGATGCCCAGCGAATCCCTGCCCGGCAGCACGAAACGGGCGATCAGCCCGACCACGAAGCCGATGACGATCACGCCGATGATCCACATTGCGTGCCCCGCGACTTGATTCGTCGGCGACGCGATAGGCGCCGACTCGATGGCGGCTATTCTAGCAGATCGTGCAGGCTGGCGATCGGCTCGGCTTTGTCCTGCGCCAATCGAACCGTCTGGTTCTTTAGCGGCGAGGCATGGGTGAAGACCTGGACTGAAAGCACCATGTCGACGGCCGCGCCGTCGCTCGACAGCGGCATCATCAGGCGCTGCGTCCACATTTCCACGTCGCGATGGCCGCCATAGCGCGTGGTCGAATAAATCGGCCGTTTCATGGCGACGATGTCGCGGTAAAGACCGACGATGAAGGCGCGATACTTTGGATCGCTCATCACCTCGTCGACGAAGCGGCCGGTCGGGTCCAAGCCGAACGCCTCGGCGACGGCGGTGCCGAAGAGGCGATAGCGAAAGCGGCGTCCATCGTCGAGCACGTCGGTCAGCATCAGGTACGGCAGCACCGATCGCAACTCGCCCGGGTCGACGTCGGCGCGGGCCGGCATGGCGCGCGCGCCGCGCTTGTCCTGCCAATAATCATAGACCCGGCGGAGCCGCCGATCGCTGTTCTCGAATGGAATCGTTCGCGACATCGCCGGGCGTCAGACCTTCCGGAACCGGAGAATTGCTACCTAAACGGCGTCACCCGCCCAAGTGGATTATGCCGACGATGTCATTAACGAAAGGTCTGTAGCGCCGGAATAGGCGATTACCGCAAGCGAATCCCAGCGGCCAATCATTTCGCGGACGCTTTGCGGTTGCGCGCGCGCCGGCTACAGGATGAATTTGCTGAGATCAGCGTTCTTGGCGAGGCCGCCGACCTTGTCGTGCACGTAGGCGGCATCGATCGCCAGTGTCGTGCCGGCGCGGTCGGAAGCCGCGAAGCTGATCTCCTCGAGCAGGCGTTCAAGCACGGTGTGCAGCCGGCGCGCGCCGATATTCTCGACGCTGAGGTTGACCGCGGCGGCGATGTCGGCGACGGCGGCGATGGCGTCGTCGCTGAAATCGAGGGTGACGTCTTCGGTCTTCAGCAGCGCCTTGTATTGCTTGATCAGACTCGCCTCGGGCTCGGTCAGGATGCGCACGAAATCGTCGCGGTCGAGCGCCTTGAGCTCGACGCGGATCGGCAACCGGCCCTGCAGCTCGGGCAGGAGATCGGCCGGCTTGGCGAGATGGAAGGCGCCCGAGGCGATGAACAGGATGTGGTCGGTCTTGACCGCGCCGTGCTTGGTGGCGACCGTCGTGCCTTCGATCAGCGGCAACAGATCGCGCTGCACGCCTTCGCGGCTAACGTCGGCGCCGACGCGCTCGCCCCGCGCGCAGATCTTGTCGATCTCGTCGATGAAGACGATGCCGTTCTGCTCCACCGCCAGCTTCGCCTCGGATACGACTTTGTCCTGGTCGAGCAGCTTGTCGCTCTCCTCGGCGATCAACACCTCGTAGCTCTCGGCGACGGTCATCTTGCGGGGTTTCTGGCGCAAGCCGCCGAACGCCTTGCCAAGCATGTCGGAGATGTTGAGCATCCCCATTTGCGCTCCCGGCATGCCGGGTATGTCGATCGTCGGCAGTTGCAGGCCGCTCGAATCGTGCACCTGCACCTCGATGACGCGATCGCCCAATTGGCCCTCGCGCAGCATCCGGCGGAACTTGGCCCGGGTGTCGGCCGAGGCGTTTTCGCCGACCAGCGCATCGAGCACGCGCTCCTCGGCGGCGAGCTCCGCCTTGGCGGTGACCTCCTTGCGCAGCCGCTCGCGGGCGATGGCGATCGCGGCCTCGAGCAGATCGCGCACGATCTGCTCGACGTCGCGACCGACGTAACCCACTTCGGTGAACTTCGTCGCTTCGACTTTGAGGAACGGCGCCTGGGCCAGCCGCGCCAGCCGGCGCGCGATCTCCGTCTTGCCGACCCCGGTCGGGCCGATCATCAGGATGTTTTTCGGCAGAACTTCCTCGCGCAACGCCTCGGGCAGTTGCTGCCGGCGCCAGCGGTTGCGCAGCGCCACCGCGACGGCGCGCTTGGCGGCGGTCTGGCCGACGATGTAGCGGTCGAGCTCGGAGACGATTTCGCGCGGGCTGAAAGCGGTCATTCGAGGGTTCGCGGGAGGATCTTTAGAGGCCTTCGATCAAAATCTTGTCGTTGGTGTAGACGCAGATCTCGGCGGCGATCTTCATCGCCCGCTCGGCGACCGCGCGGGCGTCGAACCCGTCGACGCCGACCAGCGCGCGCGCCGCGGCCAATGCATAAGCCCCGCCCGAGCCGATGCCGATCAGGCCGTCCTCGGGCTCGAGTACGTCGCCGGTCCCTGTCAGGACAAGCGAGACGCTCTTGTCGACAACCGCCATCATCGCCTCGAGGCGGCGAAGGTAGCGATCGGTGCGCCAATCCTTCGCCAATTCGACGCAGGCCCGCGCGAGCTGACCGGGATGTTTCTCCAGCTTGGCTTCGAGCCGCTCGAAGAGCGCGAAGGCGTCGGCGGTGGCGCCGGCGAAACCGGCGATCACCTCGTGGCCCTGCTCGGCGCCGAGGCGCCGCAGCTTCCTCGCGTTCGACTTGATCACCGTCTGGCCGAAGCTTACTTGGCCGTCGCCCGCGACGACGACTTGGCCGCCCTTGCGCACGGAAAGGATCGTCGTGCCGTGCCACACGGCGGGAGAGGGCGGAGCGTGCATCGTCGTCCGGAAAGGCATGAGCGAAGACCCATAGCACTTAAGCGCGATCGGCCCGGCGATCAAGTCGCCGGGCCGTGCGGCGCTTTCCGGGGTGGCGGGCGAAGCGACGCTTTGCTACAACCCGCCTGCCGCCTCGCCCCCCTGCGGCGGCGTCGCTCGCGAAGGCCTTTTGTCCATGACCAAGACTTCGAAATCCAACCTCCGCCGCGCCTCGTCCATCGTCGAGGCGCCGGTTCGCGTCGCCACCGTCGAGCGGCGGACCAAGGAGACGCACATCAAGGCGACGGTCAATCTCGACGGCAGCGGCGTCTACAACGTCAAGACCGGCATCGGCTTCCTCGATCACATGCTGGAGCAGCTGTCGCGCCACAGCCTGATCGACCTGGCGCTGGCGGCGAAGGGCGACCTCCATATCGACTATCATCACACCACCGAGGATACCGGCTACGTGATCGGCGAGGCGATCAGCAAGGCGCTCGGATCGCGCGCCGGCATCATGCGCTACGGCGACGCGATGATTCCGATGGACGAGACGTTGACCCGCGTGGCACTCGACGCCTCGAACCGACCCTATCTCGTATGGAAGGTGAATTTTTCGCGGCCCAAGCTGGGCGAGATGGACACCGAGTTGTTCCAGGAGTGGTTCAAGGCGTTCGCGCAATCGGCCGGCGTCACCCTCCACGTCGAGACGGTCTACGGCGGGAACAACCACCATATCGTCGAATCGGCATACAAGGGACTGGCCCGCGCGCTGCGCCAGGCGGTGGCGCGCGACCCGCGTAAGGCCGATGCGGTGCCTTCGACCAAGGGCGTGCTCGGCGGCACGCTCGAGGCGTAAGACCGGCGAAAATGCCGCGCGCGCGAATCTTCACCGTACATGCGCCGCCCGAACCTTGGCCGCGCATCGAGGAGACGGTGTTCGTCAAGGAAGGGTTCGCGTGGCCGGCCTTTCTG
>DATFES010000375.1:0-6250 GCA_035250945.1 Alphaproteobacteria bacterium
CGCTTCGAGGTCCTCGATCGAGTCGCAGCCGACGCAAAGTTTGACGAGATGAACCGTCACGCCGCGAGCCTGCCGATCAGGGCCTGCGCCACTTTCGAGGTCGGCATGCGGCCGAGATGCCCGCAAATGAAGCGTCCAGCCGCGGAAAGCTTGTCGAGATCGACGCCGGTCTCGATACCGAGCCCCCGTAACATGTAGCAGACGTCCTCGGAGCCGACGTTGCCGGAGGCGCCCTTGGCGTAGGGACAGCCGCCCAATCCGGCGACCGAGGAATCGACCACCGCCACGCCGCGCTCGAGGCAGGCGAGGATATTGGCCAACGCCTGGCCGTAGGTGTCGTGAAAATGCACAGCGATCTTTTCCCGCGGCACGCGCTGGGCGACGGTGTCGACCATCGCCTGCGCCTTCGCCGGGGTGCCGACGCCGATCGTATCGCCAAGCGAAATCTCGTAGCATCCCAGCGCCAGAAGCGTCGCCGAAATGTCGGCGACCGCCTTGGCGGCGATCTCGCCTTCATAGGGACAGCCGAGCACGCAACTCACATAGCCTCGCACGCGCATGCCGTGCTTCAGTGCGGCTGCGGTGACCGGCGCGAAGCGCGCCAGGCTTTCGTCGATCGAGCAATTGATGTTCTTGCGCGAGAATGTTTCGGACGCGGCGCCGAATATGGCGATCTCCTCGACCCTGGCGGCGAACGCCGCTTCGAGGCCCTTGGCATTGGGAACCAGCACCGGATATGTCACGCCTGGCCGCTTGGTCAGGCCGGCGAGGACTTCCGCCGTGTCCGCCATTTGCGGCACCCATTTGGGCGAAACGAAGCTGCCGGCCTCGATCGCAGAAAGTCCGGCATCGGCAAGCATTTCGATGAGCTTGATCTTGACCGCCGCGGGAACCGCTTTGGCCTCGTTCTGCAGCCCGTCGCGCGGGCCCACCTCGACCATCTTGACGCGCGTCGGCCGATTCATTCCTTCGCCTCCGGCTGGAAGTCGATGAGTGCGGCGCCCTCCTCGACCTGGTCGCCGACGCCGTAACGCAGTGCCGCCACCGTGCCGTCGGCTGGCGCCGAAATCGTGTGCTCCATCTTCATCGCCTCGAGCACCAGGAGTGCCGCACCGCGCTTGACCTTGGCGCCGCGTGCGACCTTGACGGCGACGATCTTGCCGGGCATCGGCGCCGTCAAGCGGCCATCGTCGCCGACGCGCTCGGCTTCGGCCAACGGCCGGTGCAGGACGAGCCGGTGGGCGCGACCCGCCTGAACCACGGTCAACTCGTCGCCGCGCCGAACCACCGTGGCCTCCAGCCGCGCGCCGCCGAGATCGGCGGCAATGCGCGTCGCATCCAGCCGATCGCCGCGCACCGCGAGCGCACCGCCGGGCAAATCGAACACAAATCCGCTGCGCCGGAAATGCGCCGTCACCGCCACCTCGCGCGCCGCGGGCGTCACCGGATCACGGAAGCGCAACACGTGATGGGCATAGTCGTTGAGGCGCCAGCCGTTGACCATGTGCCACGGGCTATAGGGATCGTGCGAGGCGCGCGCGGCGCTTTCGGCCTCCGCAGCGCAGTCGAGCAGCACGGCAAGCGTCGCCAGCGCTAATGTACGGTCGTCCGCCGGCCGGTGCTCGGGCACCAGTTCCGCACGATGGCGCCCGATGAACCCGGTGTCGAGCTCGGCCGCAGCGTAGGCGGGATGCGCCGCGACATTGCCGAGAAACGTCAGATTCGTCGCCAACCCAGCTATCTCGCAATCGGCCAGCGCCGCGCGGAGACGCCGCAAGGCGGCCGGCCGATCATGATCCCAGACGATCAGCTTGGCGATCATTGGATCGTAGTGGATGGTCACCGCGTCGCCGGTCTCGACGCCGGTGTCCACACGCACATGCGCGCTCTCGGCCGGAAACCGCAGGTGCTGCAGCACGCCGGTCGCCGGCAGGAAATCGCGTGCCGGATCCTCGGCATAAAGCCGCACCTCGATGGCGTGACCGTTGATCGCCAGCTCCGTCTGCCTGCGCGGCAGGCGCTGCCCGGCCGCGATACGAAGCTGCCATTCGACGAGATCGAGCCCGGTGATCATCTCGGTTACCGGATGCTCGACCTGGAGGCGCGTGTTCATCTCCATGAAGTAGAATCGTCCATCGGGTTCGGCGATGAACTCCACCGTGCCGGCGCCGACATAGCCGACGGCCTTGGCCGCCTTGACCGCAGCCTCGCCCATCTCCTTGCGGAGCGCTTCGGACATGCCGGGGGCCGGCGCCTCCTCCAGCACTTTCTGGTGGCGGCGCTGGATCGAGCAGTCGCGCTCGAAGAGGTAGACACAGCCGCCATGCGTATCGGCGAAGACCTGGACCTCGATGTGCCGCGGCCGCGTCAGATACCGCTCGATCAGCAGCCGATCGTCGCCGAACGCCGACTTCGCCTCGCGCTGCGCCGAAGCGATCGCCTCGCCAAGTTCCTTCTCGGCATGGACGATGCGCATGCCCTTGCCGCCGCCGCCGGCCGACGCCTTGATCAGCACCGGATAGCCGATCTTGCGGGCCGCGGCGGTCAAAGTCTTCGCATCCTGCTTGTCGCCGTGATAGCCCGAAACGATCGGCACGCCCGCCTGTTCCATGAGCGCCTTGGCCGCGCTTTTGCCGCCCATGGCGCGAATCGCCGCCGCCGGCGGCCCGACGAAGACCCGCTTCGCCGCCGCGCAGGCTTGCGCGAATTCGGCGTTTTCGGAAAGGAATCCGTACCCGGGGTGGATCGCCTCGGCGCGCGACTGGCGCGCCGCTTCGAGAATCGCCTCGCCTTTGAGATAGCTTTCGCGGGCGGCAGCGCCGCCGATCAGATGCGCTTCGTCGGCCATCGCGACGTGTCGGGCGCCGGCGTCGGCCTCGGAGTATACGGCGACGGTGCGGATACCCAAGCGCCGCGCCGTCTTGATTACCCGGCAGGCGATCTCGCCGCGATTGGCGATCAGGATCTTGTCGAACATCGCCGCCGCCTCAGCCCCGCCAACTTGGTTTGCGCTTCTCGAGGAAGCTGGCGATGCCTTCGCGCCCTTCCTGCGTCACCCGGATGCGCGCAATGCGCGCCGCCGTTTCGGCGATCATCGCCTCGTCGATCGGACCGCGCGACACATGGCGCAACATTTCCTTGCTGTCGGCGAGCGCCTTGGGGCCGTTGGCGATCAGGAGGTCGCAAACCTGGTCCACCGCGAAATCGAGCTGGTCAGGCTTGAAAACGCCATGGACGAGGCCGATCCGTTCGGCCTCGCGCGCGTCGAACGCCTCGGCGGTGAGGAAATAGCGCCGCGCCCAGCGCGGGCCGATCGCCTGCACAAGATAGGGGCTGATCACCGCCGGGATGAGCCCGATCCGGACCTCGGTAATGGCGAACTTCGCCGTCTCGGCCGCGAGGGCCACGTCGCAGCACGCGATGAGTCCGGTGCCGCCAGCGTACGCCGCGCCCTGTACTTTGGCGACGGTCGGTTTTGCCAGCCGATCGAGCGTGCGCATGAGGGTCGCGAGCTGCTCGGCGTCGCGCCGGTTCTCGCGCTCGCCATAGGTCGCCATGCGCTTCATCCAATTGAGATCGGCGCCGGCGCAGAAGCTCTTGCCGTTGGCCGCCAGCACGACGACGCGAACGTTGGGATCGAGCTCGACGTGCTTTAGCGTCGTCGTGAGGTCGACGATCAGCGCGTCGTCGAAGGCGTTGTGGATCTCCGGACGATTGAGCGTGATCGTCGTCACGCCGCGTGCGTCAACGCCGAGGAGCAGCGTATCAGCCATCGCCCCTCACATCCGGAACACGCCGAAACGCGTTTCGCGCACCGGTGCGTTGAGGGCGGCCGACAATCCCAATGCCAGCACCGTGCGCGTTTCGGCCGGGTCGATGATGCCGTCGTCCCACAGCCGCGCCGAGGCATAGTAAGGATGGCCCTGGTGCTCGTACTGGTCGCGAACCGGCTGTTTGAACGCCTCTTCGTCCGCCTTCGACCATCGCTTGCCTTGCGCCTCGAGATTGTCGCGGCGGACCGTCGCCAGCACGCTCGCCGCCTGTTCGCCGCCCATCACCGAGATGCGGGCATTGGGCCACATCCACAGGAAGCGCGGCCCGTAGGCGCGCCCGCACATGCCGTAGTTTCCGGCGCCGAAACTGCCGCCGATGATGACGGTGAACTTCGGCACCGCGGCGCAGGCGACCGCGGTGACCATCTTGGCGCCGTCCTTGGCGATGCCGCCGGCTTCGTATTTCTTTCCGACCATGAATCCGGCGATGTTCTGCAAAAATACGAGCGGGATACCGCGCTGGCCGCACAATTCGATGAAATGCGCCGCCTTCTGCGCCGATTCCGAGAACAGGATTCCGTTGTTGGCGACGATGCCGACCGGGTAGCCCCAGATGCGCGCGAATCCCGTGACGACGGTGGCCCCATAGAGCGCCTTGAATTCGTCGAGCTCGCTTGAGTCGACGATGCGGGCGATCACTTCGCGCACGTCATAGGGCTTGCGCAGATCGAGCGGCACCAAGCCATAGATTTCCGCCGGATCGTAGCGCGGTTCGACCGGCGGGCGCATGTCAAGATCGACGCGCTTGACGCGGTTGAGATTGGCGACGATACGCCGCGCGATGGCGAGCGCGTGCGCGTCGTCCTGCGCGTAATGGTCGGTGACGCCCGAAACGCGGCTGTGGACATCGGCGCCGCCCAGTTCCTCGGCGCTCACCACCTCGCCGATCGCCGCCTTGACCAGCGGCGGGCCGCCGAGAAAGATCGTGCCCTGCCCCTTGACGATGATGCTCTCATCCGACATCGCCGGCACGTACGCGCCGCCGGCGGTGCACGATCCCATGACGACGGCAATCTGCGGGATCGCCGCCGCCGACATCGTCGCCTGGTTGTAGAAGATGCGCCCGAAATGATCGCGGTCGGGAAACACCTCGTCTTGATTCGGCAGGTTCGCCCCCCCCGAATCGACGAGGTAGATGCACGGCAGGTTGTTCTCGCGGGCAATCTCCTGCGCGCGCACGTGTTTCTTGACCGTGAGCGGGAAATATGTCCCGCCCTTGACCGTCGCGTCGTTGCAGACGACGACGCATTCGCGTCCGGCGACGCGGCCGATCCCGGTGATGATGCCGGCGGCAGGTATGTCGCCGCCGTACATGGCATAGGCGGCGAACTGCGACAACTCGAGGAACGGCGAGCCGACGTCGAGCAGCGTGCGCACGCGCTCGCGCGGCAACAGCTTGCCGCGCTTGACGTGTTTGTCGCGCGCCGCAGCGCCGCCGCCCTGCTTGATCTCGGCCAGCTTGGCGCGCAAGTCGGCGACCAGCGCGCGCATCGCCAGGTCGTTCGCCTTGAACGAATCGTCGCGCAAGTCGGCGGCGGTCTTGAGGACCGTCATGGTCGGGCGTTCCCCCGTTTTTCGGATTTCACCATGCCGTCACCACCCGCCGGTGGCAAGCCAGCGATCGACCTGATCGAGCCGGTCGGCGCCCCAGAACATTTCGCCATCGACGACGACGGTAGGTGAGCCGAACACGCCGCGTTGCATGGCATGATCGACTTCCCCGACAAGGCGTTGCTTGACCGTCGGATCGGCAAGCGCCGCCAGCAACGCCGCGCGATCGACGCCGGCTTTTGCGGCAAGATTGGCGACCGTTTCGACCGGCGTCACATCGCCGCCCTCGCCAAGTCCGGCGCGAAAGACCGCCTGGGCGAATGCTTTCGCCTGCGCCTTGTCGCGATCGTCGATCCAATAGAAGGCGCGGCTCGCGGCGACGGCGCCGAACGGGAAATTCGCCGGCATGGCGAACGGAACGCCGAGCAAGCGGGCGAAGCGCGCAAAGTCGTGAGCGACATACCGTCCCTTGATTGGGTAGCTCACCAGCGGCGACGTGCCGACCGCCTTGAACACCGGCCCCAACAGGATCGGCCGCCAAGTCGTATGGCGGCCGTGGCGCGCGGCAAGCTCGTCGATGCGCGTCGAGGCGAAGTAGCCATACGGGCTCGAGAAATCGAAATAGAAATCGACGGCGGCCGGCATTTCAAGCGTCCGCGGCCAGCGACCGGGCGATGATCAACCGCTGCACGTCGCTGGTGCCTTCGTAGATCTGGCACACCCGAACGTCGCGATAGATGCGCTCGACCGGAAAGTCATTGAGATAGCCGTATCCGCCATGGATCTGGATGGCGTCGGAACACACGCGTTCGGCCATTTCGGAGGCGAACAGCTTCGCCATCGACGCCTCGGTGAGGCACGGTTGG
>DATFES010000380.1:0-5024 GCA_035250945.1 Alphaproteobacteria bacterium
CCCTTCGGCCACGTTGCGGACGATCGGCAGCAGCGAATACAGGATCAGCGCGATGACCGCCGGAGCAAGGCCGATGCCGCTGATTCCCAGCGTCGCGAGTCCGGGAAAGATCGCCGCCAGGCCGGAAAGCGGCCCGATCAAAATCGCGAAAAGGGCGATCGAGGGAATCGTCTGCACGACATTGAGGAACGGAAAAAGCCCGGCGGCGAACGCCTTGCGCCGATTCGCGGCCATGCCGAGCGGAACGCCCACGGCCACCGTCGGGGCGAGTGCAGCGAGCACGATTACAATGTGGCGCATGACCGCGTCGGCGAAGACATCGCGGCGATTGGCGTATTCCTTGGCGATCGACAGCTGATCGAGCGCGCCCGCGATGGCGAGCGCCGCGATCGCCGCCGCCACGGCCAGGCCGATGAGAAATCCGGCCGCAGCCGGCAGCTCGAGGCGGTGCGCTGCGTCGATCAGCGCCAGTGTGGCGCAGGCGAAAAGCGTCCAGAATGCGGCGCCCAGCGACGTGCGTGCGGCGGGCGCCGCGGCGTCGGCGAGAAGGGCCGCATGCGCGCCTGCGACCCACCACAGCCCTACGAGGAACATGCCCGCCAAGATCGCGATCAGGCCATGCACCGCCCGGCGTTGCGGAAGAAATGGGCCGGCGAGGAGCGCAATTCCGGGCACAAGCGCGATCAGTCCGGCTCCGCGCGCCGCAGCGATGAGCGCGATCGGCTCGCCCGAGACGAGGCGATTGGGCGCATGGGTCAAATAGGCGAGGCCGAAAGCGGCGAGGACCCCCGCCATCGACAGAACGAGCAGCACGCGGTTGCGCGCCATGCGGCGCATATTGCGTGGCTGAATCACTGCACGCAACGGGAGGCCGGTCGGCGCGGGCGAAACGGCTTTACTGCCGACGGCCCGCCCGGCGCCGGCCTCGGGCTTACTTGAGAAAGCCCTTTTGCCGCAGATAGCCGATCGCGACCTGCTTGGCGTCCTGGCCCTCGACGGCGATCTTCGCATTGAGGGTCTGCAACGTCGTCAGGTCGAGGGACGCGAAGACCGGCTCGAGCACGCGTTTGATCCCGGGGTGCTTCTCGAGCACCGAAGCCCGCACCAGCGGGGCCGGCTCATAGACGATTTGCGCCCCCTTCGAATCGCGCATCACCACGAGGCCGAGCGCCGCGAGCGCGCCGTCGGTACCGTAGGCCATGGCGGCATTGACGCCCGAAGTCCGCTCGGCGGCGGCGCGTTCCGTCGCCGCCGTGTTCCCGCCGGCGAGCGTCAAGATCTGATCGGGCTTCAACTTGAAGCCATAGGTTTTCTCGAACGACGGCAGCGCCGCCGGGCTTTCGACGAATTCGGCCGACGCGGCGATCTTGACCGTGCCGCCGCCCGAAACCCATCGCGCGAAATCCTCCATGGTCACGAGCTTGTTCGCGCGCGCGACGTCGGTGCGCACGGCGATCGCCCAGGTGTTGTTGGCCGGCGCCGGTTGCAGCCAGACGAGGCGGTTCTGTTCCGCGTCGAGCATGCGCACTTTCTGGTAGCCGCTCGTGCTGTTCTTCCACGCCGGATCCGTGTCGACCGAGAAGAAGAACGCGCCGTTGCCGGTATACTCCGGATAGAGATCGATCTCGCCGGCGACGATGGCGCTGCGGACGATCTTCGTCGGGCCGAGCTGGAGCTTGTTCGCCGTCTTGATCCCATTGGCCTCGAGAAGTTGGATGATCATGTTGCCGAGGAGCGCGCCCTCGGTATCGATCTTCGAGCCGACCCGCACGGCATCTTGAGCGAACGCGCCCGAGGCGAGGATGGCGGCGGCGATCCCGGCGACGACGGTACGTGCAAGCGTTCGAAGCATCTCCGTCTCCTTTTTCATGGATTCGATGGCGTTCCGGCAGGGCGGAGGCCTGCGCTCCGACGATGCTATGATCTTGCGCCGGCGGAGTCACGCCGCAATGCGGTGCGAGGCGGGGCGCGGCCGACGACGAGACCGCGACCTAGACGCGGCCCGCGGCCTCGCCGACCGAGACGCGCGTCCAGCGGCGAAATATCAGGGCGGACCGATCGCCCGACCTATACGTCGAGGTTCGCCACCTTGAGCGCGTTGTCTTGGATGAAGTCGCGCCGCGGCTCGACGATGTCGCCCATCAGCGTCGAGAAGACGCCATCGGCGTCCTCGCTGTGGCTGACCTTCACCTGCAATAGGTGACGCGCCTCGGGGTCGAGCGTCGTGTGCCAAAGCTGGTCGGGATTCATCTCGCCGAGGCCTTTGTAGCGCTGGGTGGCGACGCCCTTCTTGCCGATTTCGAGCACCGCGTCGATCAGGCGCGTCGGCCCGGTGATCTCGACGCTGTTGTCCTTGGCCTGAAGCTTGGCGAAGCGGCCATAGACGAGTTGCAGCTCGCCCGCCATCTCGACCAGGCGCCGCGCCTCGAGCGAGTTGATCACCACCGGGTCGATGGTCGCGCGGTCGATCTCGCCGCGCAGCTTGCGCTCGAAGATCAAACCGGCGTCGCCGGCGCCGCCCATCCAGCCGCGATCGGTTTCGGGCGACAGCGCGTTCAGCCGCTTGGCGATGAATTCGGCGGCGGCCCGCGCCTTGTCGCGGTCGGCCAACAGCGCTGGATCGAGCGCGCCCAAGATCGCCGCCTGCTCGACCGCGTCGCGATTGCCGACGCGCCGGGCCAGCGGCGTGATCAGCGCCTTGGCGAGCCGCGCCTTCTCGACCAGCCCTCGCAGATCCTGGCCGGCGCGCTGGCTGCCGTCGGTTCCCACCGTCAGAACCATGCCGTCGATGCCGCCCGAGATGAGATGGTCTTCGAGCGCGCGTTCGTCCTTGAGATAAACCTCCGAGGCGCCGCGCTTGGCGCGATAAAGCGGCGGCTGGGCGATGTAGAGATATCCTGCGTCGATCAACGGCCGCATCTGACGATAGAAAAACGTCAGCAACAGCGTGCGGATATGCGCGCCGTCGACATCGGCGTCGGTCATGATGATGATTTTGTGGTAGCGCGCCTTGGCGATGTCGAAATCATCCTGGCCGATGCCGGTGCCGAGCGCCGCGACGAGCGTGCCGATCTCGGCCGACGACAGCATCTTGTCGAAGCGCGCGCGCTCGACATTGAGGATCTTGCCGCGCAAGGGAAGGATCGCCTGCGTCGCGCGCGCGCGGCCCTGCTTGGCCGAACCGCCGGCCGAATCCCCCTCGACGATGAACAGTTCCGACTTGGCGGGGTCGCGCTCCTGGCAGTCGGCGAGCTTTCCGGGGAGCGAAGCCATGTCGAGCGCCCCTTTGCGCCGCGTCAACTCGCGCGCCTTGCGCGCCGCCTCGCGCGCCGCCGCCGCCTCGTAGATCTTGGCGATGATGCGCTTGGCCTCGTTGGGATGCTTCTCGAACCACTCCTGCAGCTTGTCGCCGCAGACGATCTCGACGATCGGCCGCACCTCCGAGGAGACCAGCTTGTCCTTGGTCTGCGAGGAGAATTTCGGATCGGGCGCCTTGATCGACAACACGCACGTCAGCCCTTCGCGCGCGTCGTCGCCGGTGATCTGCACCTTCTCCTTTTTGGCGAGCCCGGCCTCGGTTGCGGCCTTGTTGATGGTGCGGGTGAGCGCCGCGCGAAAGCCTTGCAAGTGCGTCCCGCCGTCCTTTTGCGGAATGTTGTTGGTGAAGCACAGCATCGTCTCGTGATAGGCGTCGGTCCATTCCATCGCGATCTCGACGGTGACGCCATCGCGCACGCCGACGACGTTGATCGTCGGATGCAGCGCCTGCTTCGACCGGTCGAGATACTTGACGAACGCCTCGATGCCGCCGTCGTAACGCAGTTCGACGACCTTCTTTTCGACCCCGCGCGCGTCGGTCAGCGTCAGCTTGACGCCGGAATTGAGGAACGCCAGCTCGCGCAGTCGATGCTCCAGCGTCTCGAAATCGAAATCGGTCATCGAAAAGACCTGCTTCGAGGGCAGGAACGTGACCTGCGTTCCGTGGCGGGCGCCGGCGTCGCCGACGACGGCGAGCGGCGCCTCGGGCTCGCCATTGCGGAAACGCATGAGGTATTCCTTGCCGCCGCGCCAGATGCGCAGTTCGAGCGTTTCGGAGAGCGCGTTGACCACCGACACGCCGACGCCGTGCAGGCCGCCCGATACCTTGTACGAGTTCTGGTCGAATTTTCCGCCGGCGTGAAGCTGCGTCATGATGACCTGCGCCGCCGAGACGCGCTCCTCGGCGTGGATTTCGGTCGGAATCCCGCGCCCGTCGTCGACCACCGTCACCGAGCCGTCGGCGCTCAGCGTGACATCGATCTCCTTGCAGTACCCGGCAAGCGCCTCGTCGATCGAATTGTCGACCACCTCGTAGACCATGTGATGCAGGCCCGAGCCGTCGTCGGTGTCGCCGATATACATGCCCGGGCGCTTGCGCACCGCGTCCAAGCCGCGCAGCACCTTGATCGCATCGGCGCCGTAACTTTCCGCGCCGAGGCTCGCATCCAAACGTTCCGCGGGATCGCTCATCGTGCCGTCACCGTTGCGTCGAGAACTCGGAAGAACTGGGCGCGGGACCTGAGTCCTGCGAAGAATTCATCGTCGGCGCCGGACAGCCATGCCTGGACGCCGAGCGCCGCGATCTCGTCGTAGAGCGCCGCCCGCCTGGCGCCGTCGAGATGCGCCGCCACCTCGTCGAGCAGGACCAGGGGCGGCCTGCCGCGCTCGCGGGCGACCTCGCGCGCCAGCCCGAGGATGATCGACAGCAGCAGGGCCTTCTGCTCGCCGGTCGAACATTCGCCCGCCGGCGTGCCGCCCGCGCCGAATCGGACGTTAAGGTCGGAGCGATGCGGTCCGACCGCAGCGCCGCCCTCGAGCGCATCGCGGGCCCGCGCGGCGGCGAGCGCCGCGATCTCGTCGTAGAGCGCAGCCCGCCTGGCGCCGTCGAGATGCGCCGCCGCCTCGTCGAGCAGGACCAGGGGCGGCCTGCCGCGCTCGCGGGCGACCTCGCGCGCCAGCCCGAGGATGATCGACAGCAGCAGGGC
>DATFES010000388.1:0-3282 GCA_035250945.1 Alphaproteobacteria bacterium
GCGCGTCGAGCTCCATGTCCACCGCCACGAGGGGGACGTCGCGCGCATGGTCAGAGTCCCGGCGATCGACGTGCCGGCGCAGGGACGGGCGACGCTGGCGCCTGGGGCGGCGCACGTCATGTTGATCGGCCCGAAAGGCGCGCTGAACGAGGGCGCCACGCTGCGCTTGAGGCTAGTCTTCGAGAAGTCCGGCCCGGTCAGCATCGAGGTCCCGGTTCGCCGCCGCCCGCCGGCGGCGATGACGGGCGGTCAGGGAGCAGGTCACGGAGGCGAACACAAGCCCTAGTATAGCCGTTGAACGTTAGGCACCAAACGCCCCGCGCCGCAGGTTATGCCCCCTCCAAACGTATAAGGTTCATGGACGGCGCGCGTCATGCACTGCTCGGCATACGACCGCCGTTAACCAAATTCTGGGATCAAATACCGCAGTCTAAGTCCAGAGAATTCGTTGCTTTTGACGCTCTTTTCCTTGTGCCATAGTCCCGGCCAAGGGGAGCCTTTCGGGGGATCGACCCTTGAGTCATCCGGGCGGGCCAACGACGCGGGGCGGACCTCGCGTCCTTATCTACAGCCATGACACACTCGGCCTCGGCCATTTGCGCCGCTGCCGCGCCATCGCGCACGCCCTGGTCGAGCACGACAAGACGATGTCGGTGCTGATCCTCTCCGGTTCGCCGATCATCGGCAGCTTCGATTTCAAGGCGCGGGTCGATTTTGTCCGGGTTCCGGGCGTGATCAAACTGCGCAACGGCGAGTACACCTCGCTCAACCTGCACATCGACATCCGTCAGACCCTCGAGATCCGCGCTTCGATCATCCGTCATACCGCCGAAGCGTTCCAACCCGACCTGCTGATCGTCGACAAGGAGCCGCTGGGCCTGCGCGGCGAGGTCGCCGACACGCTGGCGATGCTCAAATCGCGCGGCGTCCCGCTGGTCTTGGGGCTGCGCGATGTAATGGACGATCCCGCGCTGCTCGAACCCGAATGGCAGCGCAAGAACGTTCTTCCCGCCCTGCGCGACCTCTATGACGACATCTGGATTTACGGCCTGCCGCAGCTTTGCGACCCGTTGTCGGGCATATCCGTCACCAAATCGGTCAAGCGCAAGATCAGCTACACGGGCTATCTGCGGCGCTATGCGCCGCCGGTCCCTTCGCGCGTGGTGGCGGGGCTCGAGGAACGTATGCGCGAACCTTACGTGTTGGTGACCACCGGCGGCGGCGGCGATGGCGAGGCGCTCATCGATTGGGTGCTGCGCGCCTATGAGTACGACCGCAACCTGCCGCATCGGGCCCTCTTGGTCCTGGGGCCATTCATGCAGACCGAGCTGCAGGCCGAATTCCTCGAGCGCGCGCACCGATTGCCCGATGTCGAGGCCATCACCTTCGACAGCCATCTCGAGACCCTGATGGCGCGTGCCGTAGCCGTCGTGGCGATGGGCGGCTACAATACGTTCTGCGAGATCCTGTCGTTCGATAAGCCGGCGGTGATCGTGCCGCGGCTTGCGCCGCGCCTCGAACAGCACATCCGCGCCAGCCGCGCCGCCGAGTTGGGCCTGGCGCGCATGCTTGCCGATGACGGACGGCGCGACGTGCGGCTAATGGCGAGCGCGCTGCGCCGCTTGCCGGCGCAGAAGCGGCCCTCCGAGGTCGTCATTCCCGGGCTCCTCGACGGTCTCGACAATGTCCATCGCCTGATCGAGCGGTGGCTGGCTCCGCGCGCCGGCATCGCCGCCCATCCGCACCTTGCCGTGGTGAAGCGCGGGTGAGAAACGAGCTGTCGAAAATTGCCGGCAAGCCGTAGGGCAAGTGCCGCCTCGGATCGCCGCTTCGAGCTTACCGTTTTTCGCTTATAATTCCGCGCATGGCCGCCATCGCTGTTGTCGTCAAGGGCTGGCCCCGCCTGTCCGAAACCTTCATCGCCCAGGAGCTGGTCGGGCTCGAGGCGCGCGGGCTGACCTTGCGGCTATACGCGCTGCGCCGCCCGCGCGACGACAAGACGCACGACCTCCATCGCGAACTCAAGGCGCCCGTGGTCTATTTGCCCGAATATCTGTGGCGCGCGCCGCTGCGCGTGCTCCATGGATACCGCAAGGCGCGGCGAATGAGTGGATACCGCCGGGCGCGCGGGCAATGGCTCGCCGATCTTGTTCGCGATCCGACTCCCAACCGCATCCGCCGCTTCGGCCAGGCGCTGGTGCTGGCGGCCGAGTTGCCCGACGACGTGGCGCACATTTACGCCCATTTTCTGCACACCCCGGCCTCGGTTGCGCGCTACGCGGCGATGCTACGGGAACTGCCGTGGAGCGCCTCGGCGCACGCCAAGGACATTTGGACGACGCCGGACTGGGAGAAGCGTGAAAAAATCGCCGCCGCGCGTTGGATCGTCACCTGCACGCGCGCGGGCGCCGCGCATCTCGGCGCGCTCGCCGAGGGCGGCGACAAGATCCGGCTGATCCATCACGGACTCGATGCGCGCCGTTTCCCCGCGCTCGCCCGGCTTCCACGCCCTCGCGACGGCAGCGACCCCGCCGATCCGGCGGTGATTGTTTCGGTTGGCCGCGCGGTGGCAAAAAAAGGTTTCGACGTCTTGCTTCAAGCGCTGGCGCTCATGCCACCGGAGCTGCATTGGAAGTTCGTCCATATCGGCGGCGGCGCGCTCGGCGGCAAACTGCGCCGGCAGGCGACGCGGCTCAGCCTTGGAGCGCGCATCGATTGGCGCGGCGCTTTGGCGCAAAACGAGGTGCTGGAGGCGTATCGCGCCGCCGACGTATTCGCGCTGGCGAGCCGGGTGACCGAAAACGGCGATCGTGACGGCATTCCCAACGTGTTGATGGAAGCAATGAGTCAGGGCTGCGCCGTGCTTGCCACGAAGGCGGGGGCGATCGGCGAACTGGTCGCCGACGGCGTTACCGGGCATTTGGTCCCGCCGGACGATCCAGCCGCGTTCGCGGCCGCCCTCGCCGAACTGATCGGCGATCCGGCCAGGCGTGCGCGTCTCGCCGCCGCAGGGTCACGGCGAGTGGCCGCCGATTTCGCGCACGAGCGCGGGATCGACCGCATCGCCGCGTTGTTGTGCGAGCAGCCGGAGATCGCCGAGCGCGCACCGGCGCCGGCGCGCGACGCGCCGCGAAACTTATGCGCATCGTCTTCTACGCGCCGCTGAAGCCGCCGGACCATCCCGTACCGTCCGGCGATCGCCGGATGGCGCAGCTCTTGATCGCGGCATGTGAATCGGCCGGGCACGAGGTCGAACTGGCGGCGCGGTTTCGCAGCTACGAA
>DATFES010000394.1:0-7892 GCA_035250945.1 Alphaproteobacteria bacterium
GCCGCGCGTTGCAGCGCTTGGTCCGACAGCGGCGGCAAGACGATTTCCTGCGCGATCGACCAGGCGATGAAGCCGTCGCGCGCGTCGAGCGACGAGGCGATGCGCGCCAGGGTCGGAACCAGCGAGCGGCCGAGCGCCGGATCGCCGTAAGCGGCGCCGAATATCTGCGCCAACGCGTCGGGCGAGCGCACCAGATGGCGGGGCGGCTCGTCGGCGCGAGCGACGTTCGCGATGAGGTCTATGCCGGGCGCGAAATCGAGGCCGTTGGCGTGGAAACGCAAAAAGGGCGCGTGAGTTCGGCCAGCGCCGAGCCCGCGCGCCCCCGAGGAGGCGTCGGCCATGAAAGTACCGTGTTCGAATCCGCGGCTGCGTCATCGCAGCGCGTCGAAACGCGCACCGCCGCCTGCGCGCCGCGTTAGCGCGCGGTTTCGGGCAGCGGGATGTAGGGAAATCCGCGGAAGTTGGCGAGATTGTCGAATTTGGCGACGCACGTCGCTTGCATGCGATCGCAACCGGGAAACGCCGCGAAGGCGTCGCCAACCGCCGGCGGCGAATGCAGCGGCAGCGCCAGCGTGAGCGATCCCGGCGCATGCGCCTTGATCGTGCGCGTCGTGCCGGAATGGATGCCGCTGGTGAAGCGTACGGTGCCCAGCGCGAAGTATCCGTCCGGTTGCGTCAGATCGCAGCGAAGCAGGCTCGCGGTCGAATTGACCTGGATCGTCGCGGTCGAGCGGAAACTGGCGCGAGCCAGCCCGCATCCGGCGTCGTAGACGGTGTGGAGGCAGATCGGCTGGTACAGATTGCGCGGCAGCTTTACGTTCAAGAGTTCGAGATCGGACTTGACGGCGAGTTCGACCGCCGTGCGGCGGACGCTCGCTTCGGCGATCCGGCCGGCGAAGAGCGGAACGGCGCCGCGCGAGGTGTCGCCGAACTCCGGCATGAACGCGCGCTCCAGCGCCAGTCGCGCCCGGTCGAGCCCGCCGCTATGGACGAATTTCAGAAACGGTTGCGCGCCGAGCATCGTCGAGCCGTCGGCGAGGATGGTGACCCGCAGTTCGTCGACTTCGAGTCCGGTCACGACACGCACGGTCTCGCGCGCGAACTTGAGCTGACCGGCGGAGAAAAGCGCCCCATCCTCGATCAAGTCGCGGTCGGCGGAGGTGAAGCGGTGGACCGCGCCGCTGCCGAGCGTCAGCGTATAGAGATCGGCGATCCAGAAATTGTTCGAAGCGAGCAGGTCGACGAGCGCCTGCGCGGCGGGCTTCATGGCTTGACGCCGACAAGTTCGAGCTGCTCGAGTTCCCAAAGGCGGAAGGCGAAATTGTTGAACTCGGCGATATCCTCCTTGAAGCGCACGCGGAACAGGTACGCGAATGTCGCCGTGATCGCCGCGCCCGCCGCCGGCGGCGTCGCGAAAACGATCCTTGCGTCGTTGGTTACGGTGAAGTCGACATCGGGCAGGCGCGGAACGCCGCTCACCTTAATGTTCGGCGGCGCGCCAAGATCGAAGATCGGCTCGACGAACCCACCCAGCGTGCGGACAAGCTGGAACGTCGTCGCTCCGTTGCCGCCGACGCCAATCGGTTGGTCGGTAACCTCATGATCCGACGGATCGCGGAACAGGAACGAGTCGAAAGCGCCCTGGCGTCGCAGAAAGAAGCCCATCAGCGTGCGCAAGTCGCCGGCCGCGTCGTCGCGCAGCACGTCGTACGCAAGCTGCCATTCCCAGATCGGAAACGATTGCAGCGCGGCCCGGACCTCGCGGCCCGAGGCGGCGCGTTGCACGATGGTCGAGAAAGTCGGCCTCCGGACCACGCTCCACGCGAGGCCGGGGAGCTCCGGAAAGACGTCGTTGCTCATGGGCGGGTGTCGTGTGTCGAATCTCGAGGAGCGAAAGCGCGGGCGCCACGAAGCGCCGAACCTTGTCTCAGCCGTAAGCCGGTGGCCCTGGGTCTCAAACCTTCATCGGTTTGAAGCCGCGATGCGCCGCCATCATCGCGTCGGCGATGGCGCCGGGATTGCGGCGCAGCATGCGCCTGAAGCTGTCCGCATCGGTGGCGTGAATCACCACCTGGCCGATCGTCGGACCCGATGGCGCCCGGCCGCGCGGATCGCTCAGGCCCCGGATGCGCTCCGCCAGCGCCGCGGGCAGGACCATTTCGTCCTTGTGCAGATAGGCGAGCGTGTCGGCCGGCACGTCGAACCCGCGCTCGGCGAATGGCACGACGGCCCCCGCGAACGCCGCCGTCGCTCCGTATGCCGCTGCCGCCGCGCCCGGTGCAAGCGCCGGTCCGAAGATCGGAATTGCGGCGATCGACGCGAACGCGGCCGCCGCCCGCGCGGCGTCGTTGAGAATGCTGCCGATCGTCGAGGACACGGATATGGCGCTCGAAGCACCCGCCTCGGTCGCGCCAACCGTGCCGCGCACCGCCGCTTGGCCTTCGCTCGCGAGCGTCATCTCGATTTGCGTGCGCAGCCAGTTGATGGCGAGTTGGGCGGCGGCGTCGACGAACGCCGCCGACACGTCGCGCGCGATGTCGGCCATCGCGTCACGGAACCGCAGACCGTCCCGCAACACCCGGTTGAACGCCTGGCTGAACCCCCGCGATACGTCCCGTTGCAGCGAATCGAAGATGCCGCGGCGGCGCTCTTCGGATCTTTTTTTGTCATCTGCTTTGTCGTTCTGGTTAGAAGTCTGTTTCTGATCGTTCTGATTCTCCTTTTCGATGTTCTCCTGCCTCTTCTCGGGGCGCGGGCGGCGAGGATCGGGCGGGCGTACCACCGTCGGAGCGCTTGCGACCTCGTCAATCGATTGAAGCGCGGCCACCCACGCCGATTTGATTTCCTCCGCCGCAGCGCGGACCGCGGCGACCGCCTCGGCGAGGCCCGCCCGAAGTTTATCGAGATCGACTTCAAGTTCGAGCGACAACGATTCGGCCATGACGCCACACTCACTCGGTCAAAATAGTCTCGACGATGGTCGGTCGCGCTGAATTGGACCGCGATTCCATGGTCGCGGTAGCCTAATCAGCAGCCGACATTACCGCGCATTCTGAGCCGCAATGGGCCTACGGCTTATCGGTTGAGCACCACGCGCGCGAAATTGTAGCGTGTCAGCAGGATCGACAGCTCGGTCGAATAGAACGGCGCAGTAATGCACGATTCTTTTGGGCATTCCTTGAGAAACGTGATGCGCTGAATACCCGGCGCCGCGTAAACTCGCGTCACCACATATCGCGCGCCGGGGTAGCTTCGGCGGCCAAATTGCCCCTCGATCAGCCGCTCGTTGGCCGTGGTCAACCGCTTCGGCCCAAAATCGCGCATCCACTCCAGCGCCCGGCCCCATTTGATTTCGCAATCGATGCCGACGTTGCACAGAATTTCGGTGTCGGCTATGCGCTGCCAGCGGGCGATCTCCTCGGGTGTGGGAACTTCCGGCTTCGGCCCGCAGGCGACGATCGTCGACACGGCAATGCAGGCGAAGGCGGTTCTGGCGGACATAAACAATCGCTTATCCAAGGTTATGTCGGCATACTACTCCTGATGTTACACCTGCTAATTGATTATATGCAATCGCCGATTGTTTTTTGCGTCAACGAATGTTGCCCGTGTCGCTGAACATGGCGATGAGCTCGCCGGGGTCCCCGCGTTGCTCCTCCTCGCCTCCCAATCCAAGCAGGGCTGCGAGCATGATGTGGACCGGCGGCTGGCGCCGCCACATGCGCGTGAAGGCAGCAAGCCGGGGAAGCGTCATTTCGGCGAGGACGTAGTCCCACGTCCAGCCGGTCGACTGGCAGATCTGCGCAATCAGCTCGTCCCAATCTATGCCGCCCCCGGCGCGGCTTCCCCCGGCGGCGCATTCCCCTCCCTTGGCGGCCCACTCGCCGCAAGCCCGCTCACGCCGGCCACGGCGCGCACCGCGCTTGCAGCGTTGCCAAGATCGATCAATTCGGCGACGTCGTCGGCGGTGAGATCGGGATAGTTGCGCGACAATGCGGCGTGTACCAGCCGTACGATATCGTCGATCTCTTTCTCGCCCAATCGGGCGTCGATCGCGCCGACGCGGGCGAATACCGGGGCCAGCGCTTTAAGCTGGCGGAAGTTGAGCGGCGGCACGATCCAGTCGCGGCCGCCCAGGCGCAGCGCCACCCCGTCGTAGCGCACGCTCGCGACATGCGAACCGGCCGTCACGACGCCTCGGCCACGCTGACCGTCCCGAGGTTTCCGGCGTCGTCGACGAAGGCGGAAAAATCGATTTCGGGGATGATGAAGTCCTGCTGCTTGGTCGGCAGCATCAGCTTGGTCGAGACGCATCGGTTGAGCTCCACTTGGAGCGCCTTCGCTTGATAGGTCTCGGCCAAGACGATCTTGAATGTCGGCGCCGCGCCTTGCAGCTGGTTGGCGATGGTCATGCGCTGACCGGAGGCCGCGATGTTATGCGTATAGCTGATGCGGACCGGTCGCCCGGCATCGGCGCTGGCGAAAGCGTAGACGCCGGCCGCGCCCGCCGAGTATTGGCCGGCCATAGGTGCGCTGGTGACGCGCGTCAACGATTCGCCGCTGTTGGCGTCGACGACCCCGAGATCCTCGACGAATAACGCGCCGCTCGCCACCGTGACGCTGAAGGGCGTCACGGTGGGAATCGATGCCGCCTCGTTGAGCGCGGTCGACTTCTGACCGGGCGCGAGGGTCTGGCCAAAAAACAGATCGTTGAACGCCCGTCCGGCGATGCGTCCGAATTTCGCCTTGCCGGTCACCTTGGCGGTCGAGCGCGCCACGGCGAGCGGAAACTGGAACTGTCCATACAGCTCCTTGACGTTGAATTGAAAGTTGACTTGAACGTCTTGCAACGCGCCGAACTGCACCGGCGTCGTCGTCGCGACGTCGGTACGATAGCCGAACAACGTGCCCGAGCCGAAGCCGTACTGCGCCATCGTGCAAACCTCCTAATTATGGAACGAGAGGATCAGGCGACAAGAATCTCGATCGGCACGATCGCCACCGCCTGCGGGCCGAGCGCGCCTTCGTCGGTTTCGATCGCGCCGGAGATCCAGCAATGGGCGACGCGCCCGTCAAGCGTTTGAACGCCGCTCGCCGGATCGGGCGCCAGCGCGTCTTCGATCGCGTCGATAAGCGCGTTCAGGGTCGCCGCCGGAACCGCGCCGGCGTCGGCGCCCGCATGGGCATAAAGATAGACGTCGACGGCGAACCGCCAACGCGTCGGAAGCCCCTCGTCTTGGCGCGGCGTTTCGCGCTTCTGCACTTGGAATAGCGCCGGTTGGTCCACCGGCGCGACATCGGTCCAATGCTTGAGCCGGCGGCTGGCGCGGATCACCCCCGATGTGCCGGCGAGGCGATCGAAGAGCGCGCGATATACCGCTTCGCGATCGATCATCGCCGGACGCCGCGGTTCGAACGCTGCAGGTCGTCGACGGCCTGCCCGAGAAAGCGCTTCGCCGGAACGATCATCCGCCTTGTGTGCGTCCGGACGCGCGCCAGCCGCTCCGATCGGATCGGTCGCCCGAACGCCTCGCGCACGCGGCGCAAGTGCTCGGCGACGCCGACGACGCCCGCGAAACCGTATTCCTGGACCGCCGCATACGCTTGATCGCTGAACACATAGGCGATCGGCGCGCCGTTTGCGGTTCTTGACCCGACAGCCAGACTTGAGCCGAGGGCGCCCGAAGACTCGGCTGATGCGGAAGCGTCGAGATGCGCGACGGCCTCCTCGCGCAGCGCCTCGGCGATCGTTTGCAGCATTTCGCCGGACGCGGCGGCGATTTCGTTCCCGGCGCCGCCGATTCGTCCAAGCGCCTCCTCGAGGCCGGGAATGGATAGCGAAATCACAGCACGACCCTGCGATAGCCGTCGAGCAGCGTGCGGGTCGGCGCGGGCATGTCGTCGAGAACGAACGACACGGTCTCGCCGCCGACCGATTTTGAGGCATGACCGATCCGCTCGCGCTCTCGGTAACGGAGCGCGGCGAGCTCGATGCACGCCTGTGCGATTTCCGGCGGCGGCGTGGCATAGCCGGCGCGATAGACGATCGCGACATTCCGTACGCCGCGCGGGTACACTTCGCCGACGAGCGTCACGACGTCGCCATGGAGGCGATAGCCCGGCGCGCGCGCGCCGCTTGCCGGCGGTATCGGGCGATCGAAAATGGCGAGCGACAGGACCTCGCTCACGCGCTGGCCCGGCAGCAATGGAAGCGCCAACGTCGGGCCGCCATTACCATCATAGGTCTCGTCATGCGTCGTTTCGGCGACTTGGCGGCCGAGATAGCGGTCGATGAAGCCGCCGGCCGCGTCGATCAACCGCTCCAGCAGCGCATCATCGGCGTTCGAGACGACACCGAGCCATTGCTTGAGATCGGCGAGCGAGGCGAGTGCCACGACCGATCAACTCCGCGCCGGCAGGCGGGCCGCCGGCGGCTGGTGCGTTGGCGATCGCTCCATCGGCAGAAATCCGGCGTCGAGCAGGCGCGGCGCGTGCTCGTCGGGCGCCTCGATCATGCCACGGATGACGACGTAGTTATGCCCGCCGACGGCGACGGCGGTAACGTTGCGGGGCGCCTTGAATTTCATAACAGCCTCTCGCGAAGGAAGGGGCGGGCGGCCGGTAGGGAGGAGACCGGCCGCCCGCCGATGGCGGCGACGGAGCGGCAGGCGACAAAGCGAAGTCGCCCGCCGATCGTCGCGGCGCCGGTTCGGACCGAACGCTGGGCGTCAACCGTCGGCGATGTTGGTGAGCAGCCCGAACGCCGGGGGAAAATAGTTCTGCAGGACCTCGTCGCAATAGATGCCGTATTCGTACCGGCGGGCGCGACGCGGCCAGTCGATTTGATAGTAGTCGCGGCGCGTGCGCATCTGCACCACGTTGGCGACGTTGGACAGCGGGTACGGCAGGGTCTCGCTGTAAAACAGCAGCGCGCCCGGCGGCATGTTGGGATGGAGCTTGATCGGAATCTCGATCGAGCCCGACATCGAGTACTTGTTGAGGTACGAACGCACCATCGTGCCGCCGGCGATCATCCCCTGCTCGACCGAAAACACGAATCGCTGCGCGCTCGCCGCATTGCCCGCGAGTATCTTGCGCGTGATGTTCTTGTGCTCTTGCGCGCTGACGAAGATGCACGTCGGACTCAGGCGGAAATCATCCCAGAACGCTTTGAGCGCCTCGTCGATCTCGACGATCCCGCCGGCGCCGTCGCCGGTGAGCGGCGTGCCGGCGCCAGGCGCGCCGGTCGGCAGCGCCCGCAGATAGGCGTTCGAGCCGGTGCGCGCGATCTGCGCGATTAGTCCGTCGAAGGCCAGCGCGTTGATGCTATTGTCCTGCGCCAGCCCGGGATCGTCGGCGCGTTGCGCGCCGGCCGCCGCGTCGGTGATCGCCACGCTGTTGAGCGTGGTGATCGCGCCGAGTTTCTCGTTCGCGGCGCCGCCCGTTCCCCAGAACCAGGCATAGGCGACCGCGCCAGGAACCGGCGAAACGCTCGCGTTGATCGCGCCGCCCGCCGCCGGCGTCACGGTGGCGGCCGCCGAGATGCGCGCCGTGCCGCCGCCGTAAATATCGACGCTGCCATCGGCGTTGTTGCGCGTTATCGTGGTCGGCACGCCGCCCGATAGTGTGGCGTTGGCGTAACCGTCGAATGCGAGCGCCGCGCAGTATACCTTGTATGATACGTTCTGCAGCGCGCCTCCCGAACCTAGCGCCACCAGCGTCGGCGTCGGCGTGGTCCCGAGCGCTTGCGAGGTGTTGCCGCCGAGGATCATTTTTTCCTCGGCGATCATCAGCGCCTGGAGCAGCCCGTGGCTCGCCAGCGCCTTCACGTCGTCGAAGCCCTCGGCCGAATATTCGGCCTCGAACGTCACCGTGTCCTCGAGTCCGAGCCC
>DATFES010000395.1:0-3941 GCA_035250945.1 Alphaproteobacteria bacterium
TGGCCGTAGCGCGCGTCGATGCGCCGCCCGCGCTGCGCCCGCCGCCCTGCCGTGTCGGGGGCGGTGCGCCCGCCGCTCGGTCATCGAGGCTTTGCGCGAGCTCGGCCGGGCTTGGCAGGTTCGCCGCGTAGCACAGGCGGATCGCCAACATCTCGAGCGCCGCCATCGGCTGCGGCGCCGCCTGGATCTCGCCATAGCCTTTGAGCAGCATCGCCCAGGCGCGCGCCAGCGACGGCAGCGAAAGCGCCTCGGCGAGCGTCCGGCCCCGCGTGCGCTCGGCCTCGGGCACCATGGGATCGACGGCGATTTCCGGAGCGATCTTGACGCGAGTCAGCCAGTGGGTGACATCGAGGATATCCTGGGCGACGACCAATGGATCGGCGCCATCGCGATAGAGCTGCGCCAACCGCTCAAGCCCGCCCGGAGCATCGCCCTTCATAAGCGTGGCGAATAGGTCGAACACCTGCGTGCGATCGGCGAGACCGAGCAGGGCGCGGGTCTCCGCCTCGTCGACATCGCCATCGACATGCGCCAGCGCGCGATCGAGCAGCGACAGACCGTCGCGCACCGAGCCGTCGGCGGCGCGCGCGATCAATGCCGCCGCCGCGGCGTTCAGGGCGCGCCCTTCCTTCTTGGCGACGCGTTGCAGGTGTTCGGCGAGCATCGCCTGATCGACCCGGCGTAAATCGAAGCGCTGGCAGCGCGACAGCACCGTGATCGGGACCTTGCGGATCTCGGTCGTGGCGAAGGCGAACTTGACGTGCTCGGGCGGCTCTTCGAGCGTCTTCAACAACGCATTGAACGCCTTCCCCGACAGCATGTGGATCTCGTCGACGATGTACACCTTGTAGCGCGCCGAAACCGGGCGGTAGCGGACACCGTCAATGAGGTCGCGGATGTCGTCGATGCCCGTCCGGCTCGCGGCGTCCATCTCGATGACGTCGATGTCGCGGTCCTCGGCGATGGCGACGCAATGCGCGCACACGCCGCACGGATCGATCGTCGGACCGCCCTTGCCGTCCTCGCCGACGCAGTTGAGCGCGCGGGCGATGAGGCGCGCGGTCGTGGTCTTGCCGACGCCGCGCACGCCGGTGAGCATGAACGCATGCGCCAGCCGTCCGGCGGCGAGCGCGTTGGAGAGCGTGCGGACCATCGCGTCCTGGCCGATCAGGTCGGAAAAGCGCGCCGGCCTATACTTGCGGGCGAGTACGCGATAGTCGGCTCGAGCCGGGGGCGTCGCGGTGTCGGCGGGCATGCTAGTAGACGCGCGGGCTCCGGCGGTTACGACGAGGTGTCGCGGCGGAAGGGTGGGAGGCTGAACGACGACCCGGACCGAAACTCGTTACGGCTGCTTCCTTCCGGACCTGACCGGGTTGGCGAGGGGACCGTCCGCCGCCAACCTCCCGCCGGACAATATCGGCCTTGCAAGGGGCCGCGGCAAGGCCACAAATCGCGGCCCAACGGTTGCCCTGCGCCGCGCGACGAGGCATTCTGCAAGTCCGTGAAATCTCCCAACTTCTACGCCGATCTCGGCCTCGACCGGCGAGCCGCGCGAAGGCGCGATACGGCGTGGCTCGCCGCCCGCCTCTTGTCGCCTTCGGCGTGCGTGGTACCGGTGTGGAGGACGCGCAGCTTCATCCGGCCGGGCGACAAGCCAACGGCCGTCTTTCTCCCTCCAGCGGCGATCGAAACCAGCGTCGAGACGGCGATATTTCTCGGCGAGAACGGCGAGACGGCGTATTTCGCCGTCGACGTTTCAATGCTGGCCGAAGACGACCTGCCGCGGTTCGCCGAAGGCGTCGGGAGCTTCGTCGACCTGCGCGCGGTCGGACCGATCATCGATCGCAGAGAGGGGGCGCTCCTCGCTTATGCGCGCGGCCTGATCCATTGGCACTCGCGCCACCAGTATTGCGGCGTATGCGGCTCGCTCACCCGCAGCGAGGCCGGAGGACACGTCCGGACGTGCGTCAACCCGAGTTGCGGGGCGCAGCACTTTCCGCGCACCGATCCGGCGGTGATCATGCTCGTCACCCACGAGGATCGCTGCTTCCTGGGCCGCCAGAAGATCTGGCCGCCGGGGATGCGCTCGACCCTCGCCGGATTCGTCGAACCCGGCGAAAGTCTCGAGGAGGCGGTCGCCCGCGAGGTATACGAAGAGGCGGGCATCGCCTGCCTCGACGTTCGCTACCATTCCTCGCAGCCGTGGCCGTTTCCCTCCTCGATCATGCTCGGATTCACCGCCCGTGCGGCCACGCTCGACTACCGCATCGACCCCGACGAGCTCGAGACCGGCGCGTGGTACAGCCGCGAATTCCTCCGCCGCACCCACGACCCGGAGCAGTTCCGACTGCCGCGGCTCGATTCGATCGCCCGCCGATTGATCGAGGATTGGCTGGCCCAAACCTAGAGGCGCTTTGTTTTCACCTCCGCCGCCCTATGTCGCTATGATCGCCCGATCGCCCGCATGGACATGCATATCAAGCCATCCCTCGAGGACCTCCTGCTCGAAGTCGCGGGCGGCGAGCGCGATACGTTTGCCGCCTTGTATCGTGCAGCCTCGCCGCAACTTTTTGCCCTTGCGCTGCGTATCCTTAAGCGACGGGATGCGGCCGAAGAGGTGCTCCAGGAGGCTTTTGTAAACGTGTGGCGGCACGCCGTGGACTTTCGGCCCGAAAGAGGGACGGCGATGGGATGGATGGCGACGATCGTGCGCAACCGGGCGCTCGACCGCTTGCGGCGCGTCCGGCCGGAAATGTCGCTCGACGAGGCGCCCGAACGCCACGGTTGGGCGGATCCTGCTCCCGACCCGCTGGCGAGCGCGACGATGAGCGAATCGGCGCGCCGGCTCGACGACTGTCTTGAACGGCTGGAAGACGGTCCGCGCCGTGCCATCCGGCTCGCCTATTACCAGGGCCTGACGCATGAGGCTCTGTCGGCGCGCCTCGGCGCGCCGCTTGGCACGGTCAAGAGTTGGGTGCGCCGCGGATTGATGCGTCTCAAGACCTGTCTCGAGTCCAAGCCATGAGCGAGGAAGTGCGCGAGGAACTGGAGCAACTGGCGGGCGAATACGTGCTAGGCACGCTTGCTGGCGCGCATCGCGAGCGATTCGAGGTACGCCTGCGCGACGACCCGGCGCTGCGCCGCATGGTGGCCGAGTGGCAGGAGCGGCTGGGCCCGATGGTCGAGCGCCTCGCGGGCGAGGCTCCACCGCCGGAACTTTGGGCGCGGATCGACGCGGCGACACAACGGCCGGCTGGTGTGCCTGTCGCCGGCCCGGCGATGCGCGCACATGATCCGCTGCTCACGCGCCACCTTGGCTTGTGGTGGTGCGTCAGTTTGTGGCGCGGCGTCGCTCTTGGCGCGATTGCCGCGACCTTGGCGCTGGCGCTATGGCTTGGCTTCGCGTCGCGCCCGGGGGGCGGCCCGGAGCTGCTTGCCGTGCTCAACGACAACGCCGCCAATCCAGCCTGGGTGGTGACCGTCGATGCGTCGAGCGGCCGATTGGTCGCCCGTCCCGTCGCCGTCGCTCCGATCGCCGACGCGGCTTTCGAACTATGGGTCGTCGCCGGCGACAAGCCGCGCTCGCTCGGCCTGCTCGCGCCCGACGACGCGACCTTGCGGTCGCTGGCTCGCGACGTCCGACAGATTGTCGCCAGCGGCGCCATGCTCGCTGTGAGCCGCGAGCCCCCCGGCGGTTCACCAACCGGGGCGCCGACCGGCCCTGTCCTGTTCACCGGCAGGCTCATCGCCGGCGATAGCTGAACTGCATCCATCCGAGTTCTCCCTGCGTAGTTCCTGGTAGGCCGCCTGACAGGCGTCCATCCGGATCAACCCCGCCATACGAAGGGAGAAGTCATGAACGATTCCGCCATAATTCGACCGCCATCGGGATTCGTTGCCGAGCGCCGCGCCTTTCTTTCCGGCGTCGGAAAGGCGACGCT
>DATFES010000461.1:0-3417 GCA_035250945.1 Alphaproteobacteria bacterium
CGCGTCTCATCGACCTCATGCGCGGGGTCGATCTCGGCCTCCATGTGCACCGTGGCGACGATGCTTTGGCGCGCCGAGTCGCGCCGATAGTCCGCCGCCAAATAGTCGCGCCGGATCGTCCCGTAGTCGCCGTAGCGAAACGGGATCATCGGCTCGTCGACCAGCCAGGGGTATCGGTTCCGCCGCAGATACCAGAGATGGTGGTGGGCGTCGACGCTCTCCATCTTAGTCGCCGCCGCCGATCAGCGCCCTGGCCCCATGAGATACGTCGGGAACCACAGCGCGATCTCGGGAAAGATCGACAAGATGACCATGGCGAGGAACATCAGGGCCACGAACGGCATCGAACCGGCGAGCACGGTCGACAGCGGGACTTGCGGCGCCACGCCGCGCAGGACGTAGAGATTAAGGCCGACCGGCGGCGTGATCAGGCCGACCTCGAGATTGATGGTGAGGATGATCGCGAACCAGATGAGATCGAAATCGTTCGCCTCGAGCACCGGGTTGAGGATCGGCATCAGCATCAAGATGATGGCGACCGGCGGCAGAAAGCATCCGGCGACGAGCAGAAACAGGTTGATGAGCACCATCAATGCCCAGCGATTCATCTCGATGCTGACCAACGCGTCGGCCGCGGTCTGGGTGACGTACAGCAGCGACATCATGTAGGAGAACAGCGCCGCCGCGCCGATGATCATCAAGATCATCGTCGACTCGCGCACCGTGTCGCGGAATATCAGCCAGAACGCGGAGATTCGCCAAGTCTTGTAGATTACGATCACCAGCACCAAGGCGAGGAACGCGCCGACGGCGGCGATCTCGGAGGGCGTAGCCAACCCGCCATACATGAAATAGGCGATGGCGACGATGATGCCGAGAAACGGCGCGACCCGCAGCATGCCGCGCATTTTTTCCCGCAGCGTATAGGTCTCCTCGCTGGCCAGCGCCACGGCCTTGGCGTTGAGGAGCGAGGCGATCCAGGCATACGCCGCGAACATGACGACGAGCATGATTCCCGGGACGACACCGGCGAGGAACAGTCGGCCGATCGAGGTCTCGGTGGCGATGCCATAGAGAATGAGCGTGATCGACGGCGGGATTAGGATGCCGAGCGTGCCGCCGGCGCAGATCGCGCCGGTCGCCAATCCCGGTGCGACGCCGCGGCGCAGCATCTCGGGAACGCCGATCTTGCCGATCGCCGCCGCGGTCGCCGGCGACGAGCCGCAGACCGCGGCGAACAGGCCGCAGGCGAGAATATTGGCGATCACCAGTCCGCCGGGCACGCGGGCGAGCCAACGGTGCAGCGATTCGTAGATGTCCTTTCCCGCCGCCGAGACGCCGATCGAGGCGCCAAGCAGGACGAAAAGGGGAATGGTCAGCAGCGCGAACGAGCTGAGCTCGTCCATGATCGTGTTGGCGACGACCGCCAGCGCGTTCGGACCGCCGAATATCGTCAGGAAGATCAGCGAAACGAGGACCAGACCCCAGGCGATCGGCAGGCCGCAGAATAGGACGAATAGCGTGACGACGAGGAGAATGACGCCGATCGTGGTCTCGCTCACGATGCGTCCTCCCGACGCACGATCTCGGCGAGGTATTGCAGCGCAGTCAAGCCGAGGCCGATCGGCATCGAGACGAACAGCGGCCACTTGACCGGTCGCCAGTAGCTCTCGGTGGTCTCGCCGCTGGCCCAGGCGTGGTACGTCAGTTGGGCGCCCTCGATCGTCAGATACAGGCAGATAACGAGACTGATGGCGGCGAGCGCCAGTCCGATGCCGCGACTGGCGCTGGGCGGCGTGAACTCGGTGAGCAGATCGACGGCGACATGGCCCTTGGTCTTGGCGCAATACGGCGAGCCGAGGAATATCGCCGCGACCATGAGGTAGACGGCGAACTCGATCTCCCAAAACGCCGAATTGCCCATCGCCCGGTAGAAGATCATCCAGGTGACGACGAGGACGGCGATCAACAGAAACACCGAGGCGATCGCGGCGCACACGACCGAAACGCCGTCGACGATGCGCACGAAGCGAGTCATGACGTGAAGCGGTGGTGGGAGAGAAATCGGGCGGGACCGGTCGGCCCCGCCCGCGAGACTTCGACGTCTATTTCACCTGCGCGATCAGCTCGATCAGCTCCTTGCCGTTGGGTGACTTGTCCGCGAAATCGACCCAGGCGGTTTTTTTGGCCAGCTCAAGCCAGGCGTCGTATTCCTGCTTGGTCAGCGCCCGCACTTGGGCGCCGGCCTTGGTGAACACTTCGCGCATCTTGCCGGTCGCTTCCTCCTGGGTGCCGTCGAAGAACTCGTCGCTCTTGTCGGCCGCCTCCTGGAAAGCCTTCTTCTGCGAGGGCGTCAACTTGTCCCAGGCTTGCTTGGAGATCACCAGCGGCTGCAGCAGCATCCAAAGCGTGTAGTCGCCGCCGATGGTCGCAAACTTGGTCTGCTCATAGATGCGCATCGAAACGAACGTCTCGGCCGAGGTCAGTGTCGAGGTGAGTACGCCCGATTGCAGGGCCGGATAAATCTCGGTCGACGGCATGCCGTGAACACTTGCGCCGGCCGCTTTGAGCATCGCCTCGAACGTCGGATCGGCGGCGCGCATCGACTCGCCTTTGACCGAATCAGGGCCGGCGATCGGCGCGCGTTTGCTGGCGAATCCGCCGGGAGTCCACCACCATGTCACGACATGGATGCCGTTGGCCTCGGCGATCTGCTGCAGACGCTGGTGGAACTTGGTCCCCTTCATGCGCTTGGCGTGCGCCAGGCTGGTGACCGTGCCGGGCATGATGGTGATCGAGAAGTCGGGTATTTTGCCGACCGCGTAGCTCAGCGGATAGACCGCCATCTCGAGCGTGCCCGCTTGCATGGCGTCGAGCTGCGCCACCGGCTTGATGTTGAGCGAACTGCCGGGATATATGCGGAACTTGAGGCTCGGGTCGCGTTTGGAAGCCTCTTCGGCGAAGACGCGGGTGGCGCGATCGCGCGCATCGGTGCCCTGTTTCCACTGATGCGAGATCTTGATTTCCTGGGCGGCGGCGGCGCCCGCGAAACCGATCGCTACGGCGAGCGTCGCCAGACCTGCGGCAAACGATTTCAGATGGATCACGATTTCCTCCCTCGCGAGTGCAACATGACAAGACGACCGGTTCGTCCGGTTCTCGGCAAGAAAAATGCACGTCCCAAGGCGATTTGGCAACGATCTGATTCTCGTGCTGAGACAAGCCGTTAAAGTCATATTTTTGATTCCTTATAAATGTTTCTTCGCGCACCATATAATAACTCCGATCGCCGCGACGCCCGATTCGCCGGAACGCCGCGGCCAATGCGACACGCACGAGGAGACGCCCGACGACGACCGGGACAGCAATCCTGGAGGGTTGGGCGATGCAAGCTTTTCGAAAACTCCTGCCGCCGGA
>DATFES010000463.1:0-4970 GCA_035250945.1 Alphaproteobacteria bacterium
CTCCTCCGGCTCGAGCGAGCACGTGAAGTAGACGAGCGTCCCGCCCGGCGCGAGCATGGATCGCGCGGCATCGAGCAGCCGGTCTTGCAGCGCGACGCACCGCCCGACGTCGTCGTGGCGCTTGATACGTAGGATGTCGGGATGGCGACGGGCGGTGCCTGTGGACGTGCACGGTGCGTCGAGCAAGACATGTTCGACCGCTGCCGGCGGCCGCCACGCCCGCGCATCGGCGACGATCAAATCGGCCGAAAGGCGCAATCGCTCGAGATTGTCGCGCACGACGGCGATGCGCGAGTGCGAGCGGTCCACCGCGGTGATCTTGGCGCCGGCGGCGCAAAGCTGCGCCGTCTTGCCGCCCGGCGCCGCACAAAGATCGACGACGACACGGCCGGCGACCTCGCCGAGCAAGCGCACCGGGAGCGCCGCCGCGGCGTCCTGCACCCACCACGCGCCTTCGGCGTATCCGGGCAGATCGGCGATCGCGCGCGAACCTGAAAGCCTCAGCGAACCCGTCGGCAGCAGGTCGGCGTCGAGCCGCCTTGCCCAGGATTCGCCATCGCGCTTGGGCGAAAGGTCGAGCGGCGGCTCGACCAGGAGCTGGGCGGCGATCGCCCGTGTCGTCGCCTCGCCATAGGCGGCAACCCACGACCGCCAAAGCCAGTCGGGCAAATTGACGCGACACTCGTCCTGCGCGGCGCAAATCGCCATCCCTTGGCGCGCTAGGCGACGCAGCACCGCGTTGGCGAGGCTGCGATAGCTGGCGATCCTCCGAGTGGCGAGCGCGACCGTCTCGGCGACCGCCGCATGCGGCGGCGTCGACAAGAACAAAAGCTGGCAGGCGCCCAGTCGCAGCAGGTTGCGGATACTGCGCGCCCTAGGCGTCAGGTCGCGGTCGAGACAAGCCTCGAGCGCGGCGTCGATCTGACCGAGCCGACGCAACGTGGTCGCCACGAGCAGTCGCACGAAGGCGCGGTCGCGGCTCTCAAGCGCGTCACCGCGCAACGCCGGATGCGCGCCGAATGCGCCCTCGAGCGGCTGGCGCCGGTCGAGGATGGCGCCAAGCAGATCGAGCGCCACGGCGCGCGGCGTCACGGAGCGAAGCGAGGAGGAGCGATGTGGTGAGCGCACGGCCATGTTAGGGGCGGGCAGAATGACCCAAAGTATTGAAAAAATACAAGAATAATAAGGGCTAAGGTCGATACGATCGGCCGGAATAGCGAATGTCACGGCCCCGTTGTCGGTTTGTAATGCTTGGCAATGGGACGAATATGACGCGCTTGGAAGCCCTCGCCATCGCTTTGGGCGTGGCTCTCTTTGGCATCGCTGCGGCGGTGAGTGCGCAGGAGGCGCGGGTGCGTCCTGCGCCGTACGGCGGCTTCGAGGTGGTGTCGCCGGACGGTCGCGTCACGCAGCGCATCAAGCCGCGCGCGCTGGGCCACGGTTACGATCGCTTCGCTGCCGACGGACGGCGCATCGGGTCCCTCGAGCCGCGACGAAACGGCGAGGGTTATACGATGCAGGACATCAGCGGGCGCCGCCAAGGCGAAATCCGCCCCGAGGCTTTCGGCAGCGGGTATGCGATCCGCGACCGCGACGGTCGAATCATCGGCACGCTACGCCCGGGGCCGGAGCCGGGCGAATTCATCTATCGTCAGCGCTAGACCCCCGCTACGGCGATCGGACGACCGGTCGGGTTTCGCCTTCGCGAATGTCTATCCGCCGGCGGTCAACCCCACGGACCGGCGGCGCCGGCCATCTCGCGCAACCGGCGCACGCGGTTCGCCGTCGACGGATGGCTGGAGAATAAGTTATCGACCCCGCCGCGGTGCAGAGGGTTGACGATGAACATGTGCGCCGTCGCCGGATTGCGCTCGGCCGCTTCATTGTCGATGTACTGCACGCCTTGGTCCAACTTGCCGAGCGCCGCGGCAAGCCAAAGCGGATGGCCGGAGATCTCCGATCCCATTCGATCCGCCTCGTACTCGCGGCCGCGGCTGATCGCCATTTGCACCAGCATCGCCGCCAACGGCGCGACAATCATCACGACCAACGCGCCGACCACGCCGAGCGGATTTGGATTGCCGCTCGAATCGCGGCCGTGACCAAAGAACATGGCGAAGTTCGCCAGCATGCCGATCGCGCCGGCAAGCGTGGCGGTGATCGTCATGGTCAGCGTGTCGCGATTCTTGATGTGCGCCAGTTCGTGCGCCATGACGCCGGCGATCTCCTCGCTGGTCATCATGCGGAGAAGCCCGGTCGTCGCTGCGACGGCTGCGTTCTGCGGGTTGCGGCCGGTGGCGAAGGCGTTGGGTTGGTCGTTGTCGATGACGTAGACCCGCGGCATCGGCAGGCCGGCGCGCTCGGCGAGCGTCTCGACGATGCCATAGAGCGCCGGCGCGCTGGCGCGGTCGACTTGTCTGGCGCCGTACATGCGCAAGACCATCTTGTCGGAGTTCCAGTAGGCGAACGCGTTCATCGCCGCAGCGAGCGCAAAGGCGATCAACATGCCCGACTCGCCGCCGATCAAGTATCCAATGGCGAGAAACAGGCCGGTCATCGCGGCAAGCAGGAGGGCGGTGCGGACGTAATTCATCGCTGGAGCGAAGGAATGGCGGTTACCGGCGGATTAGATAATGAGGCGGCGCCTCCCCTTCAAGCCGGCTTGCCCGACCCAGCGGCAATCGCCATATATCGATCGATATGAAGGCGAAACCGACCGCCCAAGTTCCGCAGGCGCCGCCGCGTCAAACCGAGCAGGCGCCGCCCAGGCTCGCCGAGATCGGCGGCCCGCCAGGACCTGAGCCGACGCGCTTCGGCGATTGGGAGCGTAACGGCCGCTGCGTCGACTTTTGAATTGCGGTCAAGCGACGACCGTCGATGGGCCGCGGACGCGCGCTTCGTCGATCAGCCAGTCGCGGAATGCCGAGATCGCCAGACGATCGGCGTGCTCGGGCAAACAGACGAAGAAATAGGCGAATGTCGTCGGCGCGCTGTGCGGCAGGACCTGTACCAGCCGTCCGGAGGCGAGATCGCCCGAGCATAGGCTGAGTCGCGCCAGCGCGATCCCCAAGCCATTGGCCGCGGCCTCGAGCGCCAACACCGCCTGATTGAAGCGGGTCCCAGCGTCGCTCCGTACGTCGCCGGCGCCGATGTGCATCAACCAGCTTCGCCAATCGGCGCCGCTGCCGTCGGTCTCGGTCGGCGAATCGTGCAGCAGCGCTACGCGAGCCATATCGGCGGGCGCCGCGAACGGCCCATGCTCGGCGAGAAACGACGGGCTCGCCACCGCCACCACGGCATCGTCGAGGATCTTCAGGACATATAGGCCGGGGTAGTTGCCGCGACCGAATCGAATGGCGATATCGGCGACGCCGGAGCGCAGGTCGACCATCGCCGGCTCGGCGGCGATGCGCACCTCGACCCCAGGGTGGCGTCGCGCGAAAGCGGGCAGACGCGGCACCAGCCAGCGCGTGGCGAAGGACGGCAGCACGCTCACCGTCAGCGTCGCCGGACCGGAGTCGAGCCGGGCGAGGCCGCGCCGTATCTCGTCAAGCCCGCGTCGAACGCCTTCGGCGACGATGGCCCCCTCGGGCGTGAGTTCCATGCGTCGCGCCAAGCGCTGGAAAAGCTGCACGCCGAGTTCTCCTTCGAGCGCACTGATGCGGTGACTCAAGGCGCTTTGGGTCACGTGCAGTTCGTCGCCGGCCTTGGTGAAGTTCAGGTGACGGGCGGCGGCTTCGAAGGCGCGCAGCGCTTCAAGCGATGGCAAACGTTTCATGGCGCGCGGGCCTAGGGAACGCCGCAGGCATGAATCTCGCTCATGCGATAGATTAGCGATTTTCAATTTTGCGATGCAAAAGAATTCCGAATTCATTCGAGTACGAATGATAGTCGGTTGACGCCCGCCCGCGCCTGGCGCGGACGGGCGCGCAATTTCCGCTGGCAAAACCGATCAGGCTGCCTTCTTGCGGTCTTCGATCAGTCGCTTGCGCATCGCGATGCCGGTGAAGGTTTCGTCGTCGGGCAGGCGCAATTGCAGCGTCTTTCCCATCTGGTAGCCCAGCGAAAGGTAGAACGGCAGTCCCGACAACGTGGCCGTCAGGGTCGCTTCGCGATGCCCGTCGAACACCAGCGTACGTTCGATCAGCGTCATGATCCGCCGCGCAATGCCCTGCCGCGCGAATCGCGGGTGGACGAATATGCTGCGGATGATCGGCGCCTTGGCGTCGTCGTTGACCGCCTCGTTTGCGCCGGGACGGGCATAGCCGGGCGAGCGCAACGTCCAGCCGCCGCAGCCGACGACCTGGTCGCCGCTCTCGGCGATGAAAAAGGTGCCGTCATCGACAAGGTAGGGGTCCATCGTGCCGATATGGGCAAGGAAGCTTTCGACCTCGGCCGGGCTGTAGACCTTGCCGGCGAGCGCGCGCATCGACTGCGCCTGCATGGCGTAGAGCGCGCCGGCGTCCATCGGCATTGCGGTCCGGATAACGGGCATGGTCTGCATCTTCATTCCCCATCGGTCTTGCGGCGGCGAAGAATCCGGCGCTGCATGTTCGTGCGGCGGGCAAGATGCGGCATCGCAAAACGCGCGTAAAACGATATCTCCTCACCACGCGAATGAGGAACGCTCATGGGCGATAATGCCGATTCTGTCGATGTTTCCTCGCTATCGGTTTCAATTATTTCCATCCCGCTCGGACGACGCGGCGAAATCGGCCGCGCGCGGCATCCGGCGATCGCCGGTCAGCCATAGCAGACCGCCGGGCAAACCGGTCGCGGCGTTGATCAGGCCGAAGGCGACCGACAGCGCCAGCGCATCGGCGGCTGGCACGCCGACGAGCGCAAAGCCCACCACCATCGCGCCCTCGCGCACGCCCCACCCGGCAAGCGATATCGGCGCCATGGTGAGGAGGACGATCGGCGGCACGAGCAGCAGGCAGTCGAGCGGCGCGATCGCCATGCCGAGCCCC
>DATFES010000479.1:0-5145 GCA_035250945.1 Alphaproteobacteria bacterium
CGCCATCAGCCGCTTGATGTTGTTCTGGTTGATCGCCGCAAAGGCCCCGAGCAGCATGGAAGCGATCGATATCGCGACGATGACCTGGCGCCAATCGTCGGCGAGCGCCCCAAACGGCTCGATCATGACCCGCACGAGGAGGGCCACCGCGGCGATCTTGGGCGCCACCGAGAAGAAGGCGGTGACCGGCGTCGGCGCGCCCTCATAGACGTCGGGTGTCCACATGTGAAACGGCGCCGCGGAGACCTTGAAGGCGAGCGCCGCGGCGATAAAGACCAGTCCGAACAGAACGCCGAGCGACGTTTCTCCTGGCAAGATCAGCGCTTGCGCCAAAATGCCGAAATCGGTCGTACCGGAGAATCCGTAGATCAGCGAGGCGCCATAGAGCAACATGCCCGAAGAGAGCGCTCCGAGAACGAAGTACTTGAGGCCGGCCTCCGTCGATCTGATCGAATCGCGGCGAAACGCGGCGACGACATAAAGCGACAGGCTCTGAAGCTCAAGGCCGATATAAAGCGCGATGAGATCGTTCGCCGAAATCATCATCAACATGCCCAGCGTGGCGAACACGAAGAGCACTGGGTATTCGAAGCGGACAATTCCCTCCCGGCGATTGAAGTCCATCGACATGATCAGGGTCAGCGCCGAGCCCAACAGCACGAGCAGTTTCATATATGCGCCGAAACGGTCGACGACGAACATGCCGCCGAACGCCTCGGCGCGGCCGCCGGCGCCCGAAGGTATCAGCAGCGCCGCGATGGCGAACGCCGCGACCGCGCTCCATGACACCACATTCGTCGAGGCGTCTCCGCGGAAGACTCCGTACATCAGCAGGACCATTCCCGCGACGGCGAGGAAGAGTTCGGGAAGCGCGAGCCCGAGGAACATTTCGGCCGGGCTCACCGCTGCGAATCCTTGCCCAGCGCCACCAGCCGCAGCACGTCGCCGTCCCCTCGCGCGACCGCGTCGTTCCTCGCCGCCTCGTAGCGGGCAGCGAGCTTATCGGTCGAGGCGGAGAAAACGTTGAGAATCGGCTGCGGAAATATGCCCATCCACATGACGGCGGCGACGATCGGCGCAAAGACGGCGATTTCCCGGCGGTTCAGGTCGAGGATGTTCTTCAGCTCCTCGCGCGCGAGCGGCCCGAAGATGACGCGACGATAGAGGTACAGCATGTACGCAGCGCCCAGGATGATCCCTGTCGTGGCGAGGAAGGTCGCCCAGGTATTCACCTGAAACGCGCCGACCAGGACCAGGAATTCGCCGACGAAACCGCTGGTGCCCGGTAAACCGACCGAGGCCAGCATCATGACCATGAACACCGCGGCATAAAGCGGCATGCGGTGGACGAGCCCGCCATAACGCGCGATATCGCGCGAATGGATGCGGTCGTAGACGACGCCGACGACGAGGAACAACGCGCCCGAGACCACCCCGTGGCTCAACATCTGGAACATCGCCCCGTCGAGTCCCTGCTTGACGCCGGTGAACAGGCCGAGCGTCACGAATCCCATGTGCGCCACCGACGAGTACGCCACGAGTTTCTTCATATCCTCCTGCGCCAGTGCTACGAGCGAGGTGTAGATAATGGCAATGATCGACAGCGCATAGATCAGCGGCGTGAAATAGATCGAGGCGTCGGGCAGCATGCCGATCGAGAAGCGCACGAAGCCGTACCCGCCCATTTTCAACAACACCCCGGCGAGAATCACCGAGCCCGCCGTCGGCGCCTCGACGTGCGCGTCGGGAAGCCAAGTGTGCACCGGCCACATCGGCAGCTTGACGGCGAACGACGCGAAGAACGCCACCCATAGCCAAAGCTGCAGCTCGCGGTCCAGCCGGAGCTCGAGGAGTTCGCGGATGTCGGTCGTGCCGGTGTTGAAATAGATCGCCAGGATGGCGAGCAACATCAACACCGAGCCGGTCAGCGTGAAGAGGAAGAACTTGAACGCCGAATAGACCCGCCGCGGCCCGCCCCAGATGCCGATGATGAGGAACATCGGAATAAGCACGCCCTCGAAGAACAGGTAGAACAAGATGAAGTCGAGGGCGCAGAACGTTCCGACCATAAGCGTCTCGAGAACGAGGAAGGCGATCATGTACTCCTTCACCCGGACCTCGATCGATTCCCAGCTCGCCAGCACGCAAATCGGCGTCAGGAACGTCGCCAGCAGGACGAGCAGCATCGAGATGCCGTCGACGCCCATGTGGTACTCGATGCCGAACGCCGGCAGCCACTCCACGCGCTCGACGAACTGAAATTCGGCGGACGCCGTGTCGAAATTGATCCACAAGAAGAGCGACAGGACGAAGGTGACGAGCGACGTCCACATCGCGACGGCGCGCGCGTTGCGCGCCACGACGTCGGGCTCGCCGCGAATAATGAGAATGAACGCCGCGCCGACGAGCGGCAGAAAGGTGACAAGCGAAAGGAGCGGCCAGGCGGCGGTCATCGTCGTGCCCTCACCCGCGCGTGACCAGATACCACGTCACCAGCAGCACGACGCCGATCAACATGGCGAACGCATAGTGGTAGACGTAGCCGGTCTGCAACGCGCTCGCGCGCCGGGCGAGACGGATCGTATTGTCGGCCAGCGCGTCCGGCCCCAGGCCGTCGATCACCGCGACGTCGCCCTTTTTCCATAGCAAGAAGCCCAGCGCGAACGACGGCCGAACGAAGAGCGCATCGAAGATTTCGTCGAAATACCATTTATGGAGCAGGAAGAGGTAAAGCGTCCGGAACCGTTCGGCGAGCCGCCCAGGAAGCCTCGGGTCGCGGATATAGAAACCGTAGGAAAGGCCAATGCCGATCAGGCCGGCGGCGATTGGCAGCGCCTTGACCCACCCTGGAACATGATGCGCGGCGGCGATCGAATCATGTTCGGGCAAGACAAGGATCGACTGCCGCCAAAAGTCGGCATTGTGCTCGCCGACAAACGCCTCGTAACCGATCCAACCGGCGAAAATCGCGCCCGCCGCCAGGATGTATAGCGGGATGAGCATGATCTGGGGCGACTCATGGACGTGCTCCATGACATGATGATCGGCCCGCTGCTCGCCATGGAACGTCATGAAAAGGAGACGCCAGGAATAGAACGCGGTCATCAGCGCCGCAGTGACGCCGAGCCAGAATGCGTATTGGCCGGCCGGCGTATGCGCGCCGAACGCCGCCTCGAGGATGATGTCCTTTGAAAAATAGCCGGCGAAAAACGGAACCCCGGCCAGCGCCAGGCTGCCGATCCACATCAGGACATAAGTGATCTTTATGTGCGCGGCGAGCCCGCCCATTTTGCGCATGTCCTGTTCGCCTGACAGCGCGTGGATGACCGAGCCTGAGCCGAGGAACAGCAGCGCCTTGAAGAAGGCATGGGTCATCAGGTGGTAAATCGCCGCCGCGTAAGCAGAGACCCCGGCGGCGAAGAACATGTAGCCGAGCTGGCTGCAGGTCGAATAGGCGATGACGCGTTTGATGTCGTTCTGCACCAGGCCGACCGAAGCGGCGAAGATCGCCGTCGACGCGCCGACGATGGTCACCACCGCGAGCGCTGCGGGCGCGTATTCGAACATCGGCGACAACCGTGCGACCATAAACACGCCGGCGGTGACCATCGTCGCGGCATGAATCAGCGCCGAAACGGGCGTCGGCCCCTCCATCGCGTCGGGCAGCCAGGTGTGCAGGCCAAGCTGGGCCGATTTGCCCATTGCGCCGACGAAAAGCAGCAAACACAGCGTGGTCAGCACGTCGACGTCGCCGCCAAGGAACTCGAAACGCTGGCCGACCTTGGCGGGTGCGGCGGCGAAGACGGGATCGAAGGCGACGGTGCCGAAGACGTAGAAAACGCCCATGATGCCGAGGGCGAACCCGAAGTCGCCGATGCGATTGACGATGAACGCCTTGATCGCCGCGGCGTTCGCCGTATCGCGGTCGTACCAGTGGCCGATGAGGAAATACGAGCAGAGGCCCACCCCCTCCCAGCCGAAAAACATCTGCAGGAAGTTGTCCGCCGTCACCAACATCAACATGGCGAAGGTGAACAAGCTGAGATAAGCCATGAAGCGCGGAATGCCCGGATCGCCGGCCATGTACCCGACCGAATAGACGTGAACGGTGGCCGAGACGACGGTAACGACGAACACCATGACCGCCGAAAGCGTATCGAAGCGCAGCGCCCACGCCGCCTCGAACGCGCCCGAATCGATCCAGGTGAATAGCGGGACGACGCGGGTCGTACCCAGGACCGCGACCTGATAGAAGACGACAATCGACAGCAGCGCGGCGGTGCACACGCAGAGGCAGGTGGCGACCTGGCTGCCGCGATCCCTCAACCACGGCCCGAACAGACCGGCGAGAATGGCGCCCAACAGCGGCAGCATGATGACGGCGGTGTACATTGGGCGTCGCTAACCCTTCATCACGTTGATGTCCTCGACTTCGATCGAGCCGCGGTTGCGGAAATAAACCACCAGAATGGCGAGGCCGATCGCCGCTTCGGCGGCGGCGACGGTCAGCACCAGCATCGCGAAAACCTGGCCGGTGAGGTCGCCGAGATACGTCGAAAAGGCGACCAGATTGATATTCACCGCGAGCAGCATCAGCTCGATGGACATCAAGATGACGATGACGTTTTTACGGTTGAGGAAAATGCCGAAGATGCCCAACGTGAAAAGGATCGCCGCAACGGTAAGGTAGTGACCGAGGCCGACCGTCATCACACGCCTCCCCGTGTCGTCACTTTGACAACGGAGACGGTCTCTTCGCGCCGACGCGCGAGCTGCTGGCCGATTTTCTGGCGCCGCACGCCCTCGCGCGCGCGGAGCGTCAGCACGATGGCGCCGACCATGGCGACGAGCAGGACCATTCCGGCAGCCTGGAACGCGTAAATGTAATCGGTATAGAGGATGCGCCCCAGCGCGTGCGTGTTGGTGACCCGCCGAATGTCGGGCGTCGGCGCCGCCGCGAATTGTCCGGCCTCGGGCGAAACCACCCATGCGCCGCCGACAAGAACCAATTCGGCCAGCAGGACCAGGCCGATGGCGCCGCCGATCGGGGCGTAACGCAGGAATCCCTCGCGCAGCGCGGCGAAATCGACGTCAAGCATCATGACCACGAAGAGAAACAGGACGGCGACGGCGCCGACATAGACG
>DATFES010000481.1:0-2395 GCA_035250945.1 Alphaproteobacteria bacterium
CGGAAGCGACGCATGGCAACTCTCCCGTAAAGTGGTTTGGCGGCGGAGTCTAGCGACCCGACGCGGCCGGGGAAAGGTAGCTTGCCTGCGTGCGTCGCCTCGGCGAAGAATGCGCCCGATGAGCCGAGCCAAGCCGCCCCCACATTTGACGGAACCCGCGCGCATCGCCGCAAAATCGCGCGAGCAGCGTCGCGCCGAAGCGCTTCGCGCCAATCTCCGCCGGCGCAAGGAGCAGGTGCGCGCCCGCGCCGCTGCGCAGGGCGACGACGCCAAGCCCGACGACGAGGGACGATGACTGCCGGAGCGGACGGCGCGCTCGAGCCGTGCTGGCGGGCGGTGCTCGATTTCTGGTTCCTGCCCGCTGGTCATCCGTCCTATGGAACGTTCCGTCGCGAGTGGTTCACCAAAGACCCTGCATTCGACGATGAGATACGCCGGCGATTCGCCGACGAGGTCGATATGGCGGCAACCGGGAAGTTGGACGATCTAGCGCGCCACGCGCGCGGCGCGCTGGCGTTGATCATTCTGCTCGACCAGTTTCCGCGCAATCTATTCCGTGGCACGCCGCGCGCCTTCGCCGCCGACGCCAGGGCCCGCGAGATCGCTGATCGCGCCGTGCGGGCCGGGTTCGACCGGGCGCTTTTGGCCGTGCAACGGGTCTTCGTCTACCTGCCGTTCGAGCACGGCGAGTCGCTGGCCGACCAGGATCGTTGCGCCGCGCTCTTCGCGGACCTTCCCGCCGCAAACTGGCGCGCCGAGGCCATCGAGGCGGGCCGGCGTCATCGCGAGATCATCGCGCGGTTCGGGCGTTTTCCCCATCGCAACGAGTTCCTGGGCCGGCCGTCGACGCCGGAAGAAATCGCCTTTCTCCGGGAGCCGCGAAGTAGTTTTTGACTTGGACGACCCTTGAGAGGCGATGGCCGCTCGGCTACAAGGCTCGGCCAACGCATGTCTGCGAGGAGAGCCGTCGATGCCGATCATGCCCGATACCTGGATCCGCGACATGGCGAAAGGCCACGGCATGATCGAGCCGTTCGTCGAGGGTCAACGCCGCGAGGGCGTTATTTCCTTCGGCCTCAGCTCTTACGGCTACGACGCGCGGGTCGCCGACGAGTTCAAGATCTTCACCAATGTCGATTCGGCGGTCGTCGATCCCAAGGCGTTTTCGGCGCAAAGCTTCGTCGATCGCAAGACCGAGATTTGCGTCATCCCTCCCAATAGTTTCGCGCTGGCGCGCACGGTCGAGTATTTCCGCGTGCCGCGCGACGTGCTGGTGATCTGCCTTGGCAAATCGACCTACGCGCGTTGCGGCATCATCGTCAACGTGACGCCGCTCGAACCGGAATGGGAGGGCCACGTGACGCTCGAGTTCTCCAACACCACGCCGCTGCCGGCGAGGATCTACGCCAACGAGGGGGCGTGCCAGTTCCTGTTCCTCAAGGGAGAGGGCGTATGCGAGGTGTCGTACAAGGACCGCGCCGGCAAGTATCAGGGCCAGCGCGGCGTGACGCTGCCGCGGCTTTGAGGGCGGATCGGTCGTGCCGCGCTCGCGCAAAATCAGGAAACCGCCGCGCCGGCGTTCGCCCGCCGCCGCCGCCCTGCCGAAGTTCAAGCCCAAGCGAATTCCCGATCGCCGGCGCAAAGCCGAGGAGCAACGCGCCAGACACGAGGCCCGTCGCATCGAGCGCAACGACATTTAAGCCACGTTTGGTCAAAAAACGACCGAAACCCTGGACTTGCGGCGGGTTATTCCCTATCTGAACAGGGGTTTTGAATTGGCCACGAAATTCCAGTCTCTTAGGCGCGCCCGGCAAGGCACGCGGGTACCGGCGAACCAGAACATTCCATGGACAAGATTCGTATTCGCGGCGGCACGCCGCTCCGGGGGACCATCCAGATCGGTGGGGCAAAGAACGCCGCGCTACCGCTGATGGCGGCAAGCTTGCTGACCGATGACACCCTGACGCTTTCCAACGTTCCGGACCTAGCCGACATAGCCACCCTTGCCAGCCTTTTGGCCCAGCTTGGCGTGGCGGTATCGATCGATGGCGCCGTGGCCAATGGCGGAAACGCCGGTCGGGTCCTGTCGCTTAACGCCGGCAAGATTGCCAGTACGACCGCGCCCTACGAGCTGGTGCGCAAGATGCGGGCCTCGATCCTGGTGTTGGGTCCGCTGGTGGCCCGGGCCGGCCGGGCGCGGGTTTCGCTACCCGGCGGGTGCGCCATCGGCACGCGCCCGGTCGATCTGCATCTCAAAGGCCTGCAACAGTTGGGCGCCGATATCGAGCTCAAGGAAGGCTACGTCGAGGCGCGGGCGCCGCAAGGCGGCCTGGTCGGCTCCGAGATCGTCTTCCCCGCGGTGTCGGTCGGCGCCACCGAGAATTTGCTGATGGCG
>DATFES010000502.1:0-7455 GCA_035250945.1 Alphaproteobacteria bacterium
TCGATGATCGGTCATACGCCGCCAAGGACATCGAAGCCCTGAACGCCGCCTTCATCGATTACCTGAATTTTGGCGGTTACCCGGAAGCGGTGATGAACGCGGAAATTCGCCGTGACGCCGAGCGTTTCATAAGAAATGACATCATCGACAAAGTGCTATTGAAGGATTTGCCGAGCTTGTACGGTATCAATGAGATTCAGGAGCTGAACAAGCTTTTCTCCGTTATCGCCTACAACGCCGGAGGCGAGGCCAGTCTCGAGAACATCGCTCAAAGCTCAGGGCTGGCCAAACCCACGATTAGAAAATACATCGAGTATCTCGAAAGCGCCTTCCTAATCATAAAATTGACCACGGTCGACGACAATTGTCGAACGATGAAGCGGGAAAGGAATTTCAAGGTTTATCTGAACAACCCGTCGATGCGAGCAGCTCTGTTCGCATCGGTCAATGCCGACGACGCGGATCGGATCGGATTTCTAACCGAGTGCGCCATCTTCTCCCAATGGCAACACTCTCCGGGTTTTCGCCAGTTGCGCTATGCAAGATGGCGTAACGAGGGAGAGGTCGACATCGTATACCTCTCCGGACCGAAGCAGACGCCGGCTTGGATCGGAGAAATCAAGTGGTCGGATCGAATTGCGAAGCATTTTAGCGAGGAAACCCGGTCAATGCAGATACTTCTCAAGCGACACAAAAGCATTGCCGGCGCCATCTTTACGACAAAGACGATCACAACATCGTTTCAAATCGAAGGCAAGAAAGTCGCGGTTCGTCCCAGTTCAATATATTGCTACACCGTCGGGAGAAATATCACCGCGAGTTTGGATCGACCCGACGAGGCGGTCCAGGCGAACGACGCGGTGGAGTAGCCCGATCGTCGCAAGCTGCGCGCGGGTATTCGAGCATCGTATTCCTGCGCGCTCTCTAGCGGCCGCCGTCAATATGGCGTGCCGTCCTTGCGGGTGAAGGCGTATTTCATCCCGTCGGGGGCCCGCGCCGCGAGATCGATATCGGGATAATGGCCGACATCGTTCGCGGTCCGGTCGCCGACTTCGAGATAGGCCGCCTCGGCGGCGGAGCGGTTGATCATGTGGTGGCCGTCGGGAACGCCGGCGGGAAATCCGGCGCACATGCCGGCCTTCAACACCTGTTCGCCGGCATCGGTCACCAGCACGAGTTCCCCTTCGAGGATATAGACGAACTCGTCCTGCTTCTCGTGCCAGTGACGCTGCGACGAAATCGCGCCGGGCGGCAGCCGGACGAGGTTGACGCCGAAGTTGTTGAGCCCCAGCGCCCGGCCCAGGAACCGCTTCTCGCGCTCCTTGAGTCGCGTGGCAAAAGGCGGCGGATAGCCGGTGCCCTTGCGTCCCGGCAACGAAGCGGGATCGAGCGCCGGGGGTTTCACGGCAGCAACACGGTCGAGCCGGTGGTCTTGCGGCCCTCGAGGTCGCGGTGGGCTTGCGCCGCTTCCTTGAGCGGATAGGTCTGGTTGATCTCGAGCTTGACCGCCCCCGACTTCACCACGTTGAACAGATCGTTGGCGCAAGCGACGAGATCCTCGCGCTTGGCGACGTAGGTCGCCAAGGTCGGCCGCGTCACATAGAGCGAGCCCTTCTGCGCCAGCAGCAGCACGTTCAACGGCTCGGCCGGTCCCGAGGCGTTGCCGAAATTGACCATCAGGCCGCGCGGGCGAATGCAGTCGAGCGATTTGAGGAACGTGTCCTTGCCGACCGCGTCGTAGACCACCGGCACGCCGGCGCCGCCGGTGATCGCCTTGACGCGGGCGACGAAATCCTCCTCGCGATAAAGGATCGTGTGATCGCAGCCATGCGCCTTGGCCAGCGCCGCCTTGTCCTTGGAGCCGACGGTGCCGATGACGGTGGCGCCGAGATGCTTCGCCCATTGGCACAAGATGAGTCCGACGCCGCCCGCCGCCGCGTGCAGCAGGATCGTATCGCCCTTCTGCACCTTGTAGGTTTGGCGGATGAGGTACTGCGTCGTCATGCCCTTGAGCATCATCGAGGCCGCCTGCTGGTCGCTGATGCCGTCGGGGATCTTGACCAGGCGGCCGGCCGGGATGTTGCGGATCTCGGTATACGAGCCCACCGGCGCGTTGCCGTAGGCGACGCGATCGCCGCGCTTGATATCGGCGACGCCCGGGCCCACCGCCTCGACCACGCCCGCACCTTCGCTGCCGATCACCGCCGGCATCGGCAACGGGTAAAGCCCGGTGCGGTGATAGGTGTCGATGTAATTGAGGCCGACCGCCGTGTGACGGATCTGCGCCTCGCCCTCGCCGGGCGGCGCCACCGTAACGTCGTCCCATGACAGGACTTCGGGACCGCCGGGCTTATGAATGCGCATTGCTTTGGGCATGGCGATTGGACTCCGTGCAAGGGTTGGGCGAGAGCGAGCGATCGGGTAAGGCTTGCAGCTACCCGAGATTCTTCTTGAAGAACGCCGCGGTGCGCTCGTTGGCCTGTTTGGCTGCCGCTTCGTTCCAGTGCTGGCCGCCGACGCGCGCGAACGCGTGCTCCTGGCCGGGATACGTATGGAGCGCGACGAGAGAGTTGGCGCCCAGCGTCGCCTTGATCTTCGCCTGCGCCTCGGGCGGACAGTACGAATCCTTCTCGGCGATGTGCAGCATCAGCGGCTTCTTGATGTTCTTCGCTTCGCTGAGCGCGCTCTCGATGCCGACGCCGTAATAGCCGACGGCGCAGTCGACCGGCGTGCGCGTCGCGCTGAGATAGGCGAGCTTGCCGCCGAGGCAGTAGCCGACGCTGCCGGCCTTGCCCGAGCACCCCGGCAGGGCCCGCAGCGAGACCAGCGTCGCCTCGAGATCCTCCACACCCTTGGCCTCGTTGAATCCCTTGTAGAGTTCGAAGGCCTGCGCCCACTCGGCCTCGCTCTGGTCGGTGATCTGGATGCCGGGTTTCTGGCGCCAGAACAGGTCGGGGCAGGCGACGACATAGCCTTGGCGCGCCAAGCCATCGGCGAGGTCGCGCATGACCTTGTTGACGCCGAAGATCTCCTGGATCAGCAGGATGCCGGGACCCTTGCCGCTCGCCGGCTTGGCCACATAGGCCATGAATTGTCCCGAGCCGTCCTTGGCCTTCACCTGAATCTCAGCCATCGATCCTTCCTCCCATGATTATGGCCCGGCAAATTGCCACCGCGGGTGAAAGCCTGCAAGGTTGCATCCTCATGCTTCGAGCTGGCTCGGCATGAGGATGCGCGCGATCCAAAGTCGCCTCATCCTGAGCCTGGCGAAGGATGAGGCGAGCAGGCCGCGGTCGCTCAACGTCGCTTCAAGTCCTCCGTCAACGCCGCCGGATCGGTGAAGGGCGGCGAACATACCGGGCCGTCGCAGACATAGACCGCGGGCTTGGCCCCGATCATGCCTTTGCCGTGCGCCGGGTGGCTTGGCGGCAGATCGGCGTCGGGGGCGACCACGCTCAGGACGAGGTTGGGTAGCGACGCCGACGTGGCGGTGGCGCGCAACAGCGCCACCGTCGCCGGCGCCTCACGCGGACCGCAAATTGCGACCTGCAGCGGTCGTGTCATGAGTTCGGCCGCGTTGAGCAGCGTCGACAGAGGAAAGAAGTTCTTGGCCAGTTCGCCCGAGAACGCGCCGATCACCGCTTCGGCGCGGTCGCGATGACGGGATTCGCCGGTGAGAAGATGGAGCCGGGTCAAGACTTCGGCCATCACGCCGTTTCCCGACGGCGTCGCGTTGTCGTGCGCGTGCTTGGTGCGCGCGATGAGGCCGGGCGCGTCGTCGGCGGTGAAGAAGTAGCCGCCGGCGGCGTCGTCCCAGTAATGCGCGTCGGCCATCGCCACCCAGGCTTGCGCGCGGGCAAGGCACGCATCCTCTCCGGTGATCTCGAACAGCGTCAAAGCGGCGCGCGCCATCTGTGCGTAATCGTCGAGCATGGCGACATCCTGGCGACGGCCGGCGCGGTAGCTATGCGCCAGCCGTCCGTCGCGATCGAGCAGCGCCGCCGCGCCGGCAAACGCGGCTTGCGCGCGCGCCAGCCATTCCGGCCGGTCGAACACGAAGCCGGCCCGCGCGAGTGCCGCGATCATCATGCCGTTCCAGTCGGCCAACACCTTATCGTCGCGCCCGGGCGCGATGCGCTGGGCGCGCGCCGCGAACAGGACATCGCGGCATTTGGCGAGCCGCGATTCGTGGGCTGCGTCGCCAAGCAGCATGCGCTTGGAACGGTTGAGGATGGTGTGGCCTTCCCAGTTGCCCTCGGGCGTGACGTCGTAGGCGTCGGCGAAGAAGTCCGTGTCGACGCCGAGCAGCGCGGCGATTTCGTCGGCCCTCCAGACGTAGAATTTGCCTTCCTCGCCTTCCGAATCGGCGTCGAGCGTCGCCGCGAAAGCGTCGTCCTCGGCGGTCATCTCGCGCATGAGCCAACCGATCGTCTCGGCGATCCGCGCCGCATAGAGCGGCGATTTCGTCTCCTGCCAGACCAGCGTCAGCAGATCGATCATCTGCGCATTGTCGTAGAGCATCTTCTCGAAATGCGGCGCCAGCCAACGCGCGTCGGTCGAGTAGCGCGCGAACCCGCCGCCGAGATGATCGTAGATGCCGCCCTGGCACATGCGGTCGAGCGTGAGCGTCACCGCGCGGCGGAAATCTCCGCCGCCGGGGTCGGCGGCGGCGCGGCGATGGGCGCGCCACAGCAAGGCGAAGACCGAGCATTGGGGGAACTTCGGCGCGCCGCCGATGCCGCCATGGATGGTGTCGACCTCTTGCGCCAGGCGCGCCGCCACCTTGTCGATCGTGGCGATGGGCACGCCGCCGCCGGCATCGCCGCCCGCGCGCCGGTTGAGCGCGCCGGTCAGCGCCTCGACGTTTTGGCGCACCTGGTCGGGCTTGCCGCGATAGGCTTCGGCGATGCCGCGCAGCAGGTCGGGAAAGCCGGGCCGGCCGTAGCGCGCGCTCGGCGGGAAATATGTCCCGCCCCAGAACGGCGCGCCTTCGGGCGTGAGGAACATGGTGAGCGGCCAGCCGCCCTGCTCGCCCATCATGGCGAGCGCGGTCTGATAGATGGCGTCGAGATCGGGCCGCTCCTCGCGGTCGACCTTGATGTTGACGAACAGCTCGTTCATCAGCGCGGCGGTGACTTCGTCCTCGAAGCTTTCATGCGCCATGACGTGGCACCAATGACAGGCGGCGTAGCCGACCGACAGCAGGATCGGCTTGCCGCTCGTTCTGGCTTCGGCGAGCGCCGCTTCGTTCCAGGCCCGCCAATGCACCGGGTTGTCGGCGTGCTGCAGCAGATAGGGCGAGGTTTCATGCTTGAGCAAATTGCCGGAGGGCGGTGGCGCCATGCCTCAAGCCTCGCTTCGTGCGATGAATCGAAGACGAACGGCGGGATTTGCCGAACCCGGCCCCGGTGCCGTACCTTGTCCGTGCAAATTAGGTCGCGGCGGGCGCCAGAACAACACCGTGTCGCTTGGGGTCTTTCCGACAGGCAGGGAGCGCGCGATGAAGATCACCGTCAACGTCGATTGCACGCCCGAGGAGGCGCGCACGTTCCTCGGCCTGCCCGACGTACAGCCGATGCAAGACGAGATCATGAAGGATATGAGCCAGCGCATGAAACAGGCGCTGGCGGCGATGGACGCCGAGACGATGATGAAGATCTGGCTGCCGGCCTCGCTGCAGGGATTCGAGCAGCTCCAGAAGATGTTCTGGGGCCAGATGGCCGCCGGAATGACGGCGGCGACCGGCGGCGCGCCGCCGCCCGATCCGCTCAAAGGCGCGAAGAAATAGGATCGATTGAACATCGAACGCGAGGGGGCTTATCGCCACGACACGACGGTGCCACGTATAAGCAACCTCATCCTGAGCCTGTCGAAAGATGAGGTCGCCTTCCTCATGCTTCGACAGGCTCAGCATGAGGGAATTTCTCTTGGCGTCTTCGCGACTTGGCGGCGAGACCGGACGACATGAGGTGAGTAAATTGGACAGCAGCGAAACGACGATCGCGACAACGGACGAAACGAACGACCCGCCGCCGTTCTACCGCCGCCACGTCTTCTTGTGCGTCAACGAGCGGCCCGAGGGCCATCCGCGCGGCTGCTGCAAGCTCAAGGGCTCCGAGCGGCTGCGCAATTACATGAAGGCGCGGGCGAAGGAGTTGGGGCTCGCCGACGTGCGGATCAACCAGTCGCTGTGCCTCGATCGCTGCGAGCTCGGGCCGACGATGGTGATCTATCCCGAGGGCGTGTGGTACAGCCCGAAGAATACCGCCGACATCGACGAGATTCTTCTCACGCACGTCCGCGACGGCGGCCGCGTCGCCCGCCTGATGCTCCGCCCCGAGGACGGGCCGAAGAACAAGCGAGGGTAACGGCTCGCTTCATTCGCAAGATCGCGCACGGTGAACACATTGCAATCCAAGGCGAGGCGGTCGTTAATTTCGAGCGAAGCGCGCGTCCCAACGATCAATAAATCTGTTGCGCCCGCCGCCGTTGGCGCAGTGCCCACTGCCGCCGCGACGCGCGGCATCGCGGTGATGCTGCTGGCGATGTTCCTGTTCGCGGCGATGGATTCGACCAACAAGTATCTCTCCGATCGCTATCCGATCGTCGAGATCGTCTGGGTGCGCTTCGTCTTCTTCGCCGGCTTCGCGCTCGTCGTGGCGCGGCCGCGCCGCGTGCCGACGCTGTTGCGCTCGAAGGCGCCGTGGCTGCAGGGCGCGCGGGCGCTCCTCCTCATCTTCGAGATATCTGTCTTCGTGCTGGCGCTCCATTATCTGCCGATCGCCGACGTCCACGCGCTCGCCGCGATCAGCCCGCTTTTGGTCACGGCGCTTGCCGTGCCGCTGTTGGGCGAGCGCGTCGGCTGGCGGCGCGCCGCCGCGATCGGCGTCGGCTTCGCGGGCGTGCTGCTGATCGTGCGGCCCGGCTTCGCGATCTTCGATGCCCGCCTCTTGCTGCCGCTCTTGGGCGCGCTGCTGTTCGCCATCTATCAGATCCTGCTGCGCCTCGTCGCGCGCTACGATTCGCCGCCCACCACGCTCCTCTATTCGGCGTTCGTCGGCGCGGGCGCGCTCAGCTTGGTCGGGCCGTTCGATTTCGTCGCCCCCGACGCCGCCGGCTGGGGCCTTCTGCTGCTCTCGGCGTGTCTGGGCGCCGGCGCGCATTTCGCCCTCATCCGCGCCTTCGATTACACCCCGGCATCGCGCCTGCAGCCTTATGGCTACACGATGATGCTGTGGGCGGCCGTCTTCGGCGTCGTCGTCTTCGGCCAGTTTCCCGATGGCTGGACGGTGCTTGGCGCGCTCCTCATTTGCGTCGGCGGGCTCTACGCCTATTATCGCGAGCGCGCCGAAGCCGGCTGAGAATTTTGCCGTCGAAGCACGCCTCGTGATATCGCCTCAAGGGTGAGCGCCGCTTCCCCTTCCCGGCCGACCATCTTCGCGCCGGCCACCGCGG
>DATFES010000512.1:0-2301 GCA_035250945.1 Alphaproteobacteria bacterium
ATTGATCGCCGCCGCGGTCGGCATCCTGTTCGGCATTCCGAGCCTGCGCATCAAGGGGTTTTATCTCGCCGTCGCGACGCTCGCCGCGCAGTTCTTCCTCGACTGGCTGTTCATCCGGGTGAAGTGGTTCACCAACTACACGCCGTCGGGCTCGGCGAGCGTGCCGCCGATCGAGCTGTTCGGCAACGTCTGGGACAGTCCGGTGGAAAAATATCTGCTTGCGCTCAGCATCGTCACCGTTCTCGCGTTGGTCGCGAAGAATCTCGTGCGCGGGCGATTTGGCCGGCAATGGATGGCGATCCGCGACATGGATATCGCCGCCGAAATCATCGGAATCCAGCCGATCAAGGCCAAGCTGTCGGCCTTCGCCGTCAGCTCCTTCTATTGCGGCGTCGCTGGCGCGATGTGGGCGTTCATCCATCTTGGCTCGTGGGAACCGCTGACGTTCAACATCGATCGTTCGTTCAGCCTGCTGTTCATGATCATCATCGGCGGGTTGGGCTCGATCTTGGGGAGTTTCCTGGGCGCCGCGTTCATCACCATCCTGCCGCTGTTCTTGAACCAGTTGCCGACGGCGCTCGGGCTCGAATGGTCGACCGCCTTCATCTCGCACCTCGAATTCATGGTCTTCGGGGTGCTGATCGTCTTCTTCCTGATCGTCGAACCGCACGGCCTCGCCCGGCTATGGCAGATCTGCAAGGAGAAGCTTCGCCTCTGGCCGTTCCCGCACTGATCGCCGGGCGAACTTTTTCCGCCACGGCACAGCGCCTGTTATCGGATCCGGGCGTAAATCGCGCGAATGTGAAGCTCATATCGGGGTGAGGCGCGTATCTTCGCGCGCTTGTAACGGAGCGCGAGGACGATGATCGATCTCTACTACTGGCCGACCCCGAACGGCCACAAGATCGCCATGTTTCTCGAGGAGGCGGGCCTCGAGTATCGCATCATCCCGGTCGACATCTCGGCGGGCGATCAGTTCAAGCTGGAGTTTCTCGCCATCTCGCCCAACAACCGCATGCCGGCGATCGTCGATCGCGCCCCCGGCGACGGTGGCGCGCCCCTGCCGGTGTTCGAATCCGGCGCGATCCTGATCTATCTGGCCGAGAAAACCGGAATGTTCCTGCCACGCGACGTGCGCGGACGCAAGACGGCGCTCGAATGGCTGGCGTGGCAGATCGGCGGGCTTGGGCCGATGGCCGGGCAGAATCATCATTTCGCCCACTACGCGCCCGAGCAATTGCCCTACGCCGTCAGCCGCTACGTCAACGAGACCAATCGTCTTTATGGCGTGCTCGACCGCCGGCTGGCCGACCATGAATATCTCGCCGGCGAATTTTCGATCGCCGACATGGCGAGCTATCCATGGGTGGTTCCCTACAAACGCCAGCAGCAAAACATCGACGAGTTCCCGAACCTGAAGCGCTGGTTCGAGTCGATCGCGGCACGACCGGCGACGGTTCGCGCCTACGCGCAGGCGGCGCCATACGCCAGTCGCCCGGCCGTCACCGAAGCGGGCAAGAAGATACTCTTCGGCCAGACGGCGGCCAGCGTCCGGCGCTAGGCGCCGCGGTCCCCGCCTGACGCGCGGCAGCAATTCGATGCCGGGGCTGGTCCCCGGCCGCGATCTCCGCTAGGTCATTGCGCACGGTCCGCCGGTTGGCATGTTGCGCGCCGGCGCGGGGAAGCGGGGTGCGCCAATGTCGATCGGTCTCTTCTCGCCGCTGGAACTCGGCCCGATCGCGCTGTCAAATCGAATCCTGCTTTCGCCGATGTGCCAATATTCGGCGATCGAAGGCTTGGCGCAGCCTTGGCACCGCGTGCATCTCGGCCGCTACATCGCCTCCGGCCTGGGTCTGGTGATGACCGAGGCAACGCATGTCAGCGCTCAGGGGCGCATAACGCCCGCCTGCCTCGGCCTCTATGACGATGCCCATCAGGGGGCGCTCGCCGAAATCGTCGGTTTTCATCGCGCCTGGGCCGGCGGCGCCCCGATCGGCATCCAGCTTGCCCATGCCGGGCGCAAGGGCTCGAGCGAAGTGCCGTGGCGAGGCGGGGCACCGCTCGGCGATTCGCGCGCCTGGACCACCGTGGCGCCGAGCGCGTTGAGGTTCGATGCCCATTGGCCAGCGCCCGTCGCGCTCCATGCCGGGGCGATGGCCCGCGTGAAGGGCGAGTTCGTGCGCGCCGCCGAGCGCGCGCTCGGCGCCGGCTTCGATCTCGTCGAGCTGCACGCCGCGCATGGTTACCTCCTGCATCAATTCCTGTCGCCGCTCGCCAATCAGCGCGATGACGGCTATGGCG
>DATFES010000513.1:0-3084 GCA_035250945.1 Alphaproteobacteria bacterium
TGACGATGACGTCGAAGTCCCAAGGCTTGCGCACCAAGTCGAGCGCCATGGCGTCGACATAGTGGCTGCGCGCCTCGACGTCGGGAAAAAGCTGTGCGCGCTCCTCGAAGATCCGGCGAAAAAAAGCGAAGGAGCGAAAAACGTTCGCTTTATCGACGCAGGTTACCAACGGCGGTCGGCGACGGCGCTTCTGGCGCCGCCACGCCAGTCTGAAGGCGAAATCGAATAGCCGTTCGCTGGTCGCCCGCGTAATCGCCATCGTGTCGCGCGCCTCGCGATCGGCTTCGATGACCCCCTTGCCGCGCGAAGCGAACATGCCCTCGGTCGATTCCCTCAAAATGACGAGATCGATCGCCTTCGCGCGCGAATCGGCCAACACCGCCGGCGTTCCGGGGACGGCACGGATCGGCCGTACGCCGGCGTAAAGCTTAAGCTTGAAGCGCAGGTCGAGCTGCGGCGCGATCTCGGTGCCATCGGCGTAGCGGATATCCGGCCATCCCATGGCGCCGAAAAGAATCGCGTCGGCGCGAGCGCATTTCGCAAACGTCGCGTCGTCCAGGGCCACACCCGTCTCGCGAAAATACCTGGCGCCCCCGGGCAGGCCCTCGAGATCGAGCGCGAATCCTCCGATCCGGCGTTGGAGCGCCTCGAGAACCTTAAGGCAGGCGTCCATCACTTCGATGCCGATACCGTCTCCCGGCAAGACGGCGATCGCGAAGGCGGCGTTGTTCATTCGCGCCGCGTCACACGTGCGCAAGGCGATGGCGCCGCAGGATACTCAGCAGTTCGCGGCCGCCTCGTTGGCGATGGCGGCGATAGAGATCGCGCGCCGCATCCGCATCGCCGCGACCGATCGCGGCGACAATCGCCATGTGTTCGCGCGTCGATCGCTCCGGCCGACGACGGAGATGCAAAGTAAACATCCGCGCCCGATGCGCCTGCTCCCAGCACGCCATCACCATCGCCGATAAGCGGCGATTGCCGCACAAGGCGAGCAGCCGAAGGTGATATGCCTCGTCGGCTTTGGCCCAGGATTCGAGATCGTTCACCTCGAGCGCCTTGGCCATCGAAGACGAAGCTTCGACGAGCGGCGCCAGCTCCGCGGCGCGCGGATTTCGCCGGGTGAGTAGTTCGGCCGCGAGAGGTTCGAGCGAGGTCAAGATCTCATAGATCTCTTTCATGTCGTCGAACGAGAGCGGCAAGACCCGCATTCCATGCCGTGGGATTACCTCCACCAAACCTTCGTCTTGGAGCCGGATCAATGCCTCGCGCACCGGCGTCCGACTTACGCCGAGCCGCAAGGCGAGCGCCTGCTCGAGAATCTGGAATCCTGGCGGAAACTCATTGTCGAGAATGCGCTTTTTGATGCGCAGATAGGTCGCTTCGGTCGACGTTCTCCGCCGGATCGCGGCGCCGCCGTCGTGGACGCCATCGACCGTCTTGAGCGCCGTGCTTCCTCGCATCCCCCGTACCTTCTCTCGGCTCGATATGTTCGTTAAGATTAACGTATACATAACCCAAAACGCTGTCGATCCTGAACTTCGCCGTCGGCGGTACGCCTACGGCCACGACCTGTTCTAGGTAGCGATCGTGGTTGCACCGCGTGCGCGGCGTCGTGATGCCGCGATGGCCGCCACGCCGAGAAGGTAAAACATCGCCAGCGCGCCAAAAATCGATTGCGCTTCGCCGTGATCCAGCAATACGCCGAAAATCACCGGTGCAATTGCGTTGCCGACGTTGAGGCCGGTCGAGACGAAGGCGAAGACCGTGCCGACCGCCGATTTTGGCGCTATCGACCGCACGAGCAGGTCGCGCGAGGGACGTATGACGCCCTGCAATGCGCCGACTGTTACGAACATTGCGAACAACAGCGCGACGGGCAGAGGGGCGAGCCCGGCCGAGCCCGCCAAAAGCGCCGACAAGACGAGAGAAGATCCGACGATTGGCCCATGACGGCCGCTCCGATCGGCGAGATAGCCGCCGACCAGCACCCCCAGCGCGGTGGCGATGAGCAATCCGGTGAGGATACTATTGGCGGATCCAAGATCGAGGGCATGGAACGCAACCAAAGCGGTGACAAGGAATGCCTGCATACCGGCCGACGCCATGCCGATGGCGATATAGAACGCGAACATGGCGAGGATCGCGGTTGACGATACGGCGCGCCAATGGCTGATCGGCGCGCTCTTGGCTGGCGAAGCCGCGGATGCGCGCGCCAGCGCCGCGTCATCGCGCAAGCGATCGCCGAAACCGAGGACGACCGCGATCGCCGCGAACGAAAGCGCGCCCGCGGCGATTAGGGCTCCGCGCCATCCAAACGCCGAAGCGAACGCCAGCATGACCGGCGGCGCCGCGGCGAAACCAAAATTGCCGGAAAAGGTGTGAATGCCGAATGCTCGCCCCAGCCGCGATGGATCGACCGAGGCGTTCAAGATCACATAATCGGCGGGATGGAACACGCTGTTCCCGACGCCGGCGAGCAGCATGAGAAAGGCCATCGCCCAGTACGTCTCGACCACGCCGATCGCCGCGATCGAGACGCCCATCAACGCCAGTCCGCCGATCAGCAAGTGCTTGGCGCCATAACGGTCGGCGACCGCCCCGGCGACGATCTGAAGGCTGCCGGTGGCGATGTTGAGCAGTGTCACCAGAAGACCCAGCGCCGCGTAGCTCACGCCCAGCTCGGCTTGCATGAGAGGAAACAACGGCGGCAGCGCCAGCATATAGAAATGGCTGAGGCCGTGCCCGGCGCCGATGATCGTGTGGACCGGCGCGTTGGCGCCATTGTTCATCGCCGCTGGTCCGCTCATGCGGTGATCGCCCCGCCGAAATTCGTCGCACTATAACGGTTGCAAATCGTACGAACAAATTTGCGTCAGGCCGTCGCTGCTTGGATTGACAGACATCTGACGGTTCCTCGATACTCGCCGCAACGCCGTCGCTTGACGCGGCGCGACAATCATCGACCAGATCGAACCGGGAGGAATGCGCATGACGAAGATTCGGCTCGTATCGACTCGCCGCTCGTTGCTCAAGGGCGCCGCGGCCATCGCCGCCGGAACGGCGGCGCCGGCGATCCTGTCA
>DATFES010000522.1:0-3260 GCA_035250945.1 Alphaproteobacteria bacterium
GGTGATGACGAAAATGTCGAACCGGTCGCGCAGGCGCTTGCACAGAACTTCGACCAGCGTCGTCTTTCCCGATCCGACCGGTCCGCCGACGCCGACGCGGAACGGTCCATGGGGCGATACCGTCATGAGCGGAACAGCCTCGTGTACTGGGTTTCGTGGCGGGCCGACCAGATATCGAGCAACGGCGCGGCGGAACCCATATCGTCGAGGGTGCGCGCGAGGCCGGCCTTGGCCGCCGCCGCGACATGCGGTTCGAGCGCCGCGATGACACGCTGGCCGTCGGTTTGTCCGAGCGGGACCAGCTTTACCGCCGCCGCGACGAGACCGGCGATGAACGCTTGAAGATACGATCCAAGCGCGCGCTCAAGCTTGATGCCGGCCAGCGCGGCTGCGAGCGCAACGGCGACCGGATACGCCGCCGCGATGCCATGCGCTTCCAGCAGCGCCCGCCAGCGCCCGATACCAAGCTCCGTCCACGCCGCATCGACCGTCGCGAGAAATGCTTCACCCTGATTGGCGCTCTCCAGGGCGAACTCGGCAGTCGCGCGCATCGCCACGGCGCGTTCGGCGATGGCGATAAACGAGCCTTCGTCTTGGCTCGCCGCCGCCCGCCACGCCGCGCACAAAAGTATGGCGTCGTTGCGGGCGGAGCCTTGTTCGAGCGCGGTGACGATGAACGCTTGCACGTCGTGGCGATTGGCCACCGCGCCGGTTTCGACCGCGAACTCCAGCCCATGGGAATATGAGAACCCGCCGACCGGAAACGCCGGCGACATCCAGGCGAGAAGCCGGTACTGGCCGTCGCCAGGTTCAGTGGTGGTGGTCGTCGTCGTGGCCATGGCGTTGCCCGTGGTCGTGATAGGCGCCGCTCTCGGGATTGAACGGCGCACGCCGCCGGACGATCTGCGCGCCAAGCCCGTGCAGCATCTCGACGATTACGTGGTCGTCGCGGATACGCAAGCCATCGTCGCGCAATTCGACCGCGAGATGCCGGTTGCCGAGATGCCACGCCAAGCGCGCCAGCGATCGGGGCGAATCGCACGAAACGTCGCAAACGTCCTCGTCGGCGGCGCGCACCGCGACGATCGCCCCGTCATCGAGCAGCAGCCCGTCGCCCTCGACGAGCGTCGTCGCCACCTGCTCATCGAGCAGAAACTGCCGGCCATCCTCGGCCGTCAACGCGATGCGTCGGCGATGGCGGTCGACGTGAGCCAGCGTGACCGCCGCCTTCGCGGCGGCGGCGGGCCACGTTCCCGCAGCCAGTATCTTGGTAACCCGTTGCATTAGAACAGAAAATAACGCTGCGCCATCGGCAATTCCCTGGCGGGTTGGCAGGTAAGAAGTTCACCGTCAGCGCGCACCTCGTAGGTCTCGGGATCGACGTCGACCTGGGGCGTCGCGCTGTTCAGCACCATCTGCTTCTTGCCGATTCCTCGGATGCCGCCCACCGGCAAGACCTGACGCGCCAGTCCAAGCTTGTCGGCGACCCTCGCTTGGTGCGCCGCTTTCGACACGAAAGTGATGCACGACGACGCCAGTGCGCGGCCGAACGCGGCGAACATCGGTCGATAGTGGACCGGCTGTGGCGTCGGGATCGAGGCGTTGGGATCGCCCATCGGCGCGGCGACGATCGAGCCCCCCTTGATCACAAGATCGGGTTTGACGCCAAAGAACATCGGCGACCACAGCACGAGATCGGCAAGTTTCCCTTTCTCGACCGAGCCGACATGCCGCGCCATGCCATGCGCCAATGCGGGGTTGATGGTGTATTTGGCGATGTAGCGCCGGACTCGCAGATTGTCGCTGCCTTCCTTCTCGCCCGCGAGCGCGCCGCGTTGGCGTTTCATCTTGTCAGCCGTTTGCCAAGTGCGGATGAGGACCTCTCCCACGCGGCCCATCGCTTGACTGTCGGAGGAGATCATCGAAAACGCGCCGAGATCGTGCAGGATGTCCTCGGCCGCGATGGTCTCGCGCCGGATGCGACTTTCGGCGAAAGCCACGTCCTCGGGAATGCGCGGATCGAGATGGTGGCAAACCATCAGCATGTCGAGATGTTCGTCGAGCGTATTGACGGTGTAGGGCCGCGTCGGGTTGGTCGACGACGGCAGGACGTTCGGCAATCCGCAGACGCGGATGATGTCGGGAGCGTGCCCGCCTCCCGCGCCCTCGGTATGGAAGGCGTGAATGTTGCGTCCCTTGAAGGCGGCGATCGTCGCCTCGACGAATCCCGATTCATTCAGCGTGTCGGTATGAATGGCGACTTGAATATCGGTCTTTTCGGCGATCGACAGGCAGGTATCGATGGCGTTGGGCGTCGTTCCCCAATCCTCGTGCAGCTTGAGGGCGCATGCGCCGGCGCGAATCTGCTCCATCAGCGGCGCCGTCGCCGATGCGTTGCCCTTGCCGAAAAATCCGAGGTTCACCGGCAGGCCTTCGGCCGCCTCGAGCATGCGGGCGATATGCCAAGGACCGGGCGTGCACGTCGTCGCCGCCGTACCTGATGCAGGTCCAGTGCCGCCGCCGAGCATTGTCGTGACGCCGCTGCAAAGCGCGTCCTCGACCTGTTGTGGACAGATCATATGTATATGGGCGTCGATCGCGCCGGCGGTGACGATCTTTCCCTCGCCGGCTATCGCTTCGGTCCCCGGTCCGATGACGATGTCGACGCCGGGCTGGACGTCGGGATTGCCCGCCTTGCCGATCGCGGTGATGCGGCCGTCCTTAATGCCGATATCGGCCTTGACGACGCCCCAGTGGTCGATGACCACGGCATTGGTGATTACCGTATCGACAGCGCCCTCGCGTCGGCTCGCTTGACTCTGTCCCATACCATCGCGGATGACCTTGCCGCCGCCGAACTTGACCTCCTCGCCATATGTCGTGAAGTCCTTCTCGACGGCGACGATGAGTTCGGTGTCAGCGAGCCGTAGGCGGTCGCCGGTCGTCGGCCCATACATGCCGGCGTAGGCCGCCCGGCTGATCTTGAAGCTCATCGCTTTCCCCGTTTCTTCGTTGCATGTCGGAGTTTGCCGTTCACCTTGCCCTGGAAGCCGACGACGCGCCGCGCTCCGGCGTACTCGACCAAGCGGACTTCGCGCTCCTGCCCCGGCTCGAAGCGCACCGCGGTGCCGGAAGGGATGTCGAGGCGACGGCCATACGCCTTGGTGCGGTCGAATTTCAGCGCCTCGTTGGTCTCGTAAAAATGATAATGCGATCCGACTTGAATCGGCCGGTCGCCGGCGTTGGCGACGGTGAGCGTC
>DATFES010000549.1:0-4048 GCA_035250945.1 Alphaproteobacteria bacterium
CACGCGCCGGTACGGCGCGCCGGCGCAGGGCGTCCACGCGCTACAGATGGAATTGGCGCAAGTCGCTTACATGGATGAGAGCCCGCCCTTTGCCTATCGAGGCGAGCGCGCGGCGTTACTCCGGCCCGTGTTGCGGCGCTGCATCGAGACGCTGATCGCTTGGGCCGTGGAGGACAAGTCCGCCCGGCCTTGAATGCGACGATCACCGCCGATCCGACCGTGCCGGCGCAAGCCGGTTCGCCGATCAGGCGTTCACGCTGGCCCGCATTGCTTGCTGGATAACCCGCGATTGCGGCAACGCGACACGGACGGTCGTGCCTTCGCCCAGCGCGCTGTCGATAGACAGCGTTCCGCCGTGCAGCTCGACCAGCGTCTTCGATAGCGAGAGGCCCAAACCGGTGCCGTCGTAACGCCGCGACAGATTGCTGTCGACCTGACCGAACGGCTTGAGCACCCGCGGCAGGTCTCCCGGTGCGATGCCGATGCCCGTGTCGCGAACGACGATAGCCAACCCCGCTCCGTCATGCGCCTCGGCGGAGATCCGTACCTCGCCTTGCGAGGGGGTGAACTTGACCGAGTTCGCGAGCAGATTGAGCAACACCTGCTTAAGTCGCCGTTCGTCGGCGCGGACCATCGGCAGGTCGCTTGGAACCGCGACGACCAGGCGGACGTTGGCTTCGCGCGCACGCTCGGCGACAAGCCTGAGCGAGGAGCGGATCATCTTCTCCACATTAACGGAGCTCTCGTCGAGATCGAGCTTGCCGGCCTCCATCTTCGAGACATCGAGGATGTCGTTGATCACCTTGAGGAGATGACGACCGCTATCGATGATGTCTTGCGCGTACTCGATGTAGCGCGCCGAGCCAATCGGCCCGAACGTCTGCTGATTTATCAGCTCGGAGAACCCGATGATCGCATTGAGCGGCGTTCGCAACTCGTGGCTCATGTTGGCGAGGAACTCGGTCTTGGTCCGGTTGGCGACTTCCGCGCTCTCCTTGGCTTCGCGAAGCGCGAGTTCGGCTCGCATGCGCTCGGTCCCGTCGGAATAAAGCGTGACGAAGCCGCCATCCGGCATCGAACTACGACGATACTCGATGTAGCGCCCATTCGCACGCCAGAGCCCGAAGCGTCGCTCATCGGCGGACCTGACCGAAGCGATGCGCCGGGCGACTTCCTCATCGCTGTCGACTTCGCCCAACTCGCCCTTTGATGCGTGGTAACGGAGCAACTCCCCGAAACGCATGCCGGAGTGAAGGAATCCGGCGGGAAGGTCGAGGAGCTCCGTCATGCGGTCATTCCAGGCGATGAGCCGCATGTCGGCGTCGTAGACGCATATGCCCTCTCCCATGTTCTCAAGCGTCGCCTGCAGCTGTGTCGTTTTTGCCGCCAGTTCCGCCTGCCGTCGTTTCACTTCGGTGATGTCGGTGGCGACGATCGCCATGGCGTCGTCTGGGAGCCGCTGTTCGCGGATCAGCAGCCAATGGCCGTCAAACAGACGGCGCTCATACTCGCCCCCGCCGCGCCGGTGCAGCGCCAGCCTCTCGGCGATGAAACGTTCTGGGTCATCATCGCGAAAGCGCCCGATCGTCGCGTTGGCGCGCAGCAACGTCTCATACTTGACGCCGGGGACGCATAGTTCGGCGGCCGAACCGAGGATTCCGCGAAATGCGTCGTTGCACACGATGAGACGATCGTCGGCGTCGAATATCGCGATGCTGTCGGTCAGGTTCTCGACCGCGGCGACGAATCGGCGCTGCGCGAGATTCGCCCGCTCCTCGGCCGCCACGGCCGCAGTGATGTCGCGACCGGTTCCGCGATAACCTTTGAACGATCCATCGGCCTCGAATATCGGCCAGCCGCTCAACGTGACCCAGCGCTTTTCGCCGCTTGGCGTCGTGCGTGTCATGCGCATGTCTCGGAACCGGCGACGAGACTTGAGGTCGCCGAGATGCGCTTGCCACTCCTCGGGCGACAGGCCGCCGAGATTCATGTCGGTCCGCGCCTTGCCGATGAAGTCGTCGAGCTTCAATCCGAACGGCTCGAGGCCGCCATGCGAGATGAAGGTGAAACGCAGCTCCGCGTCCTGCTCCCACAGCCAGTCGGAGGCAGATTCCGCGAAGTCGCGGAATCGCGCCTCGCTTGCGGCGAGCTTTGCCGCCGCTTCCTTACGTTCGCTGATATCGGCGTAGGTCGTCACGAATCCGCCGTCCGCAAGCGGAGCGCCGCGAATCTCGAGCGTTCTCCCGTCCGGGCGGGCGCGCTCGAAGCAATGCGGCTTTGGATTGACGGCAAGCGATAGACGTTCACGCACCAGCGTCTCGACGTCGCCCGGTCCATATTCTCCACGTTCGGCGTTGTAGCGAATGAACTTTTCGAACGGGTCCCCGGGCTTGAATCGCTCGCTCGGGAAATCGAGAAGATCGAGAAATCGCCCGTTGAACGCGACGGCGTTGAGTTCGCGGTCGACGAAGCTCACCCCGATGGGCAGGTTCTCGATCAAGGCTTGCATCAACTTGGCCTGGCGGCGGGCGCGGGTCTTCAACTCGTGCTCGGCGGTAATCTCGCGTCCAACGCCGCGGTAACCCTGAAACGCTCCGCTCGGAGCGAAGATCGGCTTGCCGCTGACCTGGATGAACCGAGCCCCACCGTTGGGCAGCAGGACCTTGTAAGTGAAATCGCGAAACGGTTCGCGCGCGTCGAGTTGGGCGAGATGCGTGCGCCACAGCTCCGGCTCGATCGACATGTCGGCAACCTCGTCGCGGCGCTTGCCGATGAGATAGTCGGGCTCGGCCCCAAGCACCTCGCGCACGCGATCCGACATGAAGGTAAAACGCAGATCGGACCCCATCTCCCATAGCCAGTCGGAGGTCGATTCGGCGAAATCGCGAAAGCGCGCGTCGGAGACGTCGGCGCGCGCGCTGGCGGCATGCGCGATCTGGCGCTGCTGCTGCTGGGCGATAACGGCGAGCGAAATCGCCAGCCCGAACATCAGCGCCGGCATCAGCAGGGTAGATAATGTCGCAATTTGCGGCCATTCGAAGCGAACCGGCGACACGAGGATCAACAAGCCCCAAGCAAACAAACAGAGCCCCGCTGGACCATGCCCGCGGACTTCCGAACCGCGGGCGGCATGGACGAAGATCGCGCCGAGCGCCATTAAAGCGCCGCCGACGAACACGTAAACCGGGATCGTGCGCGCCATCGGCGGCATTCCGAGGAGGGCGCCGGCCGCGAGCAGGAGGGACGCGGCGACGCCTCCGCCGATCAAGGCCTGCATGGGCACCGGGCGCCCGAAGTAGACGTATGAACCGGCGATCAAATAGCTCACGACCGCCACCGCAAGAAGGTCCACACCGGCGAAAGGTATTTGCGTCCAAACGTCGAGTCGCTCCCCGGGAGCGTCGCCGGCGAAGTGCAGCAGGAGATAACGCGCCGCATTTAGCGCGAACGCCGCCGACCACCATCGGAGCGCCGGATGAGCGTGCTCCTCGCGGCAAAGATAAGCGAGAATCGTCGCGAGAACGCTCGATCCGAGCGCTGCGCCGATCAGGGCGGTCGGCACGGAAAACTCCGGCACGCGATCATCTCCCCACGACCGTAAATCTACGTCGTGCCAGGCACGCGCGCGGGGGATCGGGCCCGAACTGAAAACTGAGGCGAGAGGGGCAGCAGGGCGCGCCCGGACGCGCGCCCGGACCATGCGAATATCGTCCGGGTTAGGTAAGTATTTGGTTAAAATTCAAGGTTAACAATAAATGCAATGTCCCATAAGCAAGCAAGAAAGGGCTGCCGGCGCTCAATAAGTCATGAGCGAGCCGAAAGGCACGCCGACACGGCTCCGGCCGCCGAGAAATTCAAGCTCGATCAGGCAGGCCGCCGCCGGGACTACGCCGCCGACCTTGCGAAGCAGCGCAATCGCCGCCGCCATCGTTCCGCCTGTCGCCAGTACGTCATCCAACACGATGACGCGTTGCCCCGGTCTCACCGCGTCCTTCTGAACTTCGATCGTGTCGGTTCCGTATTCGAGGTCGTAGGTGTAGGGAATGGT
>DATFES010000579.1:0-2201 GCA_035250945.1 Alphaproteobacteria bacterium
GATGTCGCCGGCGCGCGCTTCCTTGATGTCCTCGCGATGGTTGGCGTGCATCTGCAGCATGCGGCCGATGCGTTCGTTCTTGTCCTTGACCGAATTGAGCACGCCGGTGCCCGAATTGAGCACGCCTGAATAGATGCGAACGAAGGTGAGCGAACCGACGAACGGATCGGTCATGATTTTGAAGGCAAGCGCCGAGAACGGCTCCTCGTCGTCGCAACGTCGCTCGATCTCGGTATTCTTGCCCGGAAGCGTGCCCTTGACGGCGGCGACGTCGGCGGGCGAAGGCAGATAGTCGACCACCGCGTCGAGTAGCGGTTGCACTCCCTTGTTCTTGAACGCCGAGCCGCACAGCACGGGATAGAATTTGCTGTCGACGGTGCCCTTGCGGATGCACTTCTTCAGCACATCCTCCGACGGCTCGACGCCGCCGAGATAGGCCTCGAGCGCCGCGTCGTCGAATTCGACCGCCGTCTCGACCAGCTTGGCGCGGTATTCGGCCGCCTGTTCCTTCAGATCGGCTGGAATTTCGCCGACGGTGAACTCGGCGCCGAGCGCCTCGTCCTTCCAGGTCACGCCCTTCATGCGCACCAAATCGACGATCCCGACGAAACTACTCTCGGCGCCGATCGGAAGCTGAAGGACCAGCGGCCGCGCGCCCAGGCGCTCTTCGATCGTGCGCACCGACATGAAGAAATCGGCGCCGACGCGGTCCATCTTGTTGACGAAACAGATGCGCGGCACGTCGTATTTGTCGGCCTGCCGCCACACCGTCTCGGATTGCGGCTCGACGCCGTTGACGCCGTCGAACAGGGCCACCGCGCCGTCGAGGACGCGCAAGCTCCGCTCAACCTCGATCGTGAAGTCGACATGGCCGGGCGTGTCGATGATGTTGATGCGATGGTCATGCCAAAAGCAGGTGGTGGCGGCGGAGGTGATGGTGATGCCGCGCTCCTGCTCCTGCTCCATCCAATCCATCGTCGCGGTGCCTTCGTGCACCTCGCCGATCTTGTACGATTTGCCCGTGTAGTAGAGGACGCGCTCGGTGGTCGTCGTTTTGCCGGCGTCGATATGCGCCATGATGCCGATATTTCGGTAACGGTCGAGCGGGGTCGTGCGGGGCATCTTCGAATCTCCCGGGCGCGCTACCAGCGATAATGCGAGAAAGCGCGGTTGGCCTCGGCCATCCGGTGCGTGTCTTCGCGCTTCTTGACCGCCGTGCCGCGGTTATTCGCGGCATCGAGCAATTCGCCCGAAAGACGTTCCGTCATCGTGTGCTCGGAGCGGGCGCGCGCGGCGAAAATAATCCAGCGGATCGCCAGCGCCTGTCCGCGTTCCTGCCGCACTTCGACCGGCACTTGGTAGGTGGCGCCGCCGACGCGGCGCGAACGCACCTCGATCGCCGGACGCACGTTGTCGAGCGCGCCGTGGAACACCTTCATCGGATCCTGGCCGGTGCGCTTCTGGACGAACTCGAGCGCGCCATAGACGATCCGTTCGGCGGCCGACTTCTTGCCCTGGTACATCAGGCAGCTCATGAAGCGCGAAATCGTCGTGTCGCCGAACTTCGCGTCCGGCAGGACTTCGCGGCGCTGGGCGGCGCGGCGGCGGGACATGCTCGTCTCCTTCCCTACTTCGGACGCTTGGCGCCGTATTTCGAGCGGCGCTGGCGGCGGTCCTTGACGCCTTGGGTATCGAGCGTGCCGCGAATGATGTGATAGCGGACCCCGGGCAGGTCCTTGACGCGGCCGCCGCGGATCATCACCACCGAGTGCTCCTGCAGGTTATGGCCTTCGCCGGGAATGTAGGTCACCACCTCGTAGCCGTTGGTCAGCCGTACCTTGGCGACCTTGCGCAGCGCCGAATTGGGCTTCTTCGGCGTCGTCGTGTAGACGCGCGTGCAGACACCGCGTTTTTGCGGCGAGCCCTGCAGCGCTGGAACCTTGTTGCGGCCGCCGCGGATGATCCGCGCGTTGCGAATGAGCTGGTTGATCGTCGGCATTGAGCCCAAGTCCTCCAACAGCCTCGATAAGCGGCGAGCCAAAAGCCCGCGAGCGAAGCAAGAACGCCTGCTTCTCGCGGGCCCTCCCACGCCGATACGTCCGGCGACGACGATAATCTTTCGTTGCACCCCGGGACCGCGTCTCGGGTCACAGCGACCCGACAATCGGCCCCAGCAAGGCGCGCGCAATATATGAACCGGA
>DATFES010000582.1:0-5105 GCA_035250945.1 Alphaproteobacteria bacterium
ACTCTGTTCATCACCGAATCCGAGCAGGGCGCGATCCTTGCGGCCGAGATGCCGGTGCCCGGTCGCCGCCTGTTTTCGCACGATTGAATAGCCGCGCTATCGCCAAACCCGTAAGAACGCTAACTTTCTTGACGATCCCGACGGGCTCGGCCAGCATGGCGCGCAATCCCAAACGGGGCCGGACAGGGATCACGACAACAGAACGGGGACCGCCATGCACCAGATCTCCATTTTCGCCGTCACGACGGCCATTGCATTTTCGGCCAGCGTAGCGGGCGCGCAAACCAAGTGGGATATGCCGACGCCGTATGCGCCGGGCGAGTTCCACACCGTCAATATCGTGCAGTTCGCCGACGAGGTGAAAAAGGCGACGGGGGGCAAGCTCGAGATCGTCGTCCACCCGGCCGCCTCGCTGCTGCCGCTGCCGCAGATCAAGCGCAACATCCAGACCGGCCAGGTGCAGATCGGCGAGATTCTCCTTAGCTCGCTCGAAAACGAGGACCCGATCTACGGCGTCGACACTGTGCCCTTCCTCGTCACCAGCTACGACGCGGCGAAGAAGCTCGCCGATTCGTCGCTGCCGATGCTACGCGACCGGATGATGAAGCAAGGAATCCGGATTCTTTACGCGGTGCCGTGGCCGCCGCAGGGTTTTTATGCCAGCAAGCCGATGAACGGCGTCGCCGACATGAAGGGTCTCAAATTCCGCTCCTACGGCCCGTCGGCGGCACGCTTCGGCGAGCTGGTCGGCGCCTCGGTGCAGACGATCCAGGCGGCCGAGTTGAGCCAGGCGCTCGCCACCGGCCGCATCAACTCGATGATCACCTCGGGCGCCACCGGATCGGGCGTCAAGGTGTGGGAGAGCGACGTCAAGTGGTTCTACGAGCTCGACGCGTGGCTGCCGAAGAACGCCGTTATCGTCAACGAGGCGGCATTCAAGAGCCTCGATCAGGCGACGCAAAACGCGCTCCTCAAGGCCGCCGCCGATGCCGAGACGCGCGGCTACGAGCTCAGCAAGAAACGCACCGCCGATTCGCTGGTGCTGCTGAAGCAGAACGGCATGAACGTCCAGAAACCGAGCCCGCAGCTCGTCGCTGACCTCAAGAAAGTCGGAGCGGCGATGGCCGAAGACTGGGAGAAGCGCGCCGGAGCCGAGGGCACGAAGCTTCTCGCCCCGTTCAAGAACTGACACAATTAGGGGGCGCCGTCCTGGACCAGGTGGCGCCCTCCTCCTTTCCGGCAACATTTCGAACCCCGGCTTGACGATGCGCAAGGCCCTGCACGCGCTTTATGGCGCCTGCGGCGCGCTCGCCGGCGCGGCGCTCGTCGCCATGCTGGCGATGATCGCGCTCAACATCGCCGGCGGGGTGTTCGGTTTTTTCATCCGCGGCCTCGACGCCTACGCCGGGTATTTGATGGCCGCCGCGTCGTTCCTTGCGCTCGCCTATACCCTCAAGGCGGGCGAACACATTCGAGTCACGCTGCTGCTCCTACGATTGCCGACGCATCTCCGCCGCGGCGTCGAGATCGCCTGCCTGCTGCTGGCGGCGACGATCACCGGGTATTTCGCCTGGCATTCGGTGGACATGGTCTACATTTCGTGGCGGCTCGGCGACGTGTCGCAAGCGACCGACCAGACGCCGCTGTGGATTCCGCAATCGCTCATGGCCTTCGGCGTGGTCGTGCTGTTCATCGCTTTCGTCGAGGAGACGATCGACGAAATCATGGGCCGCCGCAAACCGCCGCCCAAGACCGACGTACCGGCGCATATCGAATAGGCGGCCGGCATGGACTTCTTCGCCACCGCCTTCCTTCTCGTCGCGTTGTTCGGTCTGCTCGGGATGGGTCTGTGGATCGGGCTCTCGCTTACCGCCGTGGCGTGGCTGGGCATGGAGCTGTTCACCACCCGGCCGGTCGGTCAGCTCATGGTCAACAAGATCTGGGAATCCGGATCGAGCTGGACGCTCACCGCGCTGCCGCTCTTCATCTGGATGGGCGAGATCCTCTTCCGCTCCAAATTGTCGGAGGACATGTTTCGCGGCCTATCGCCGTGGATGGCGCGCCTGCCCGGCCGGCTTCTCCACACCAACATCATCGGCTGCACGATCTTTGCCGCAATCTCGGGCTCGTCGGCGGCCACCTGCGCGACGATCGGCAAAATCACCATCCCCGAACTGCGCGGCCGCGGTTATCCCGAGTTCATGACCGTCGGTACGCTGGCCGGCGCCGGCACGCTCGGCCTCCTCATCCCGCCGTCGATCATCATGATCGTCTATGGCGTCACGGCCGAGGTTTCGATCGGCCAGCTTTTCATCGGCGGCGTCGTTCCGGGGATCATGCTCGCCGGCCTGTTCAGCGGCTACGTGATGGTCTGGGCGATCCTCAACCCGTCGCGCGTGCCGATCGAGGATATCCATATGCGGCTGCTCGACAAGATCAAGGCGGGACGCCACCTGCTGCCGGCGGTCGCCCTGATCTTGTGCGTGCTCGGCTCGATCTACGCCGGCATCGCGACGGCGACCGAGTCGGCGGCTTTCGGCGTGCTCGGCGCCCTGATCTTGTCATGGCTTCAGGGCTCGCTCGATCGGGCGAATTTCGTCGTTGCTTTGATGGGCGCGACGCGACTGTCGTGCATGATCGCGCTCATCCTGGCCGGGGCGTCGTTTCTCACGCTGTCGATGGGGTTCACCGGCCTGCCGCGGCATATCGCCGAGTGGATCGGCGGCCTCGGATTGACGCCGTGGATGCTGATCGCCGCGCTGATGGTCTTCTACATCATCCTCGGCTGCTTCCTCGACGGTATCTCGATGGTGGTGCTGACCATGGCGGTGTTCCTGCCGACCGTCGAGAAGGCGGGGCTGGATCTCATCTGGTTCGGTATTTTCGTCGTGCTGGTGACCGAAATGGCGCAAATCACGCCGCCGGTCGGCTTCAATCTGTTCGTTCTGCAAGGCATGACCGGCCACCAGATCACCTTCATCTCCCGCGCTGCCGTGCCGCTCTTCTTGCTGATGGTCGTGGCGGTCGCCTTGATCACCTTGTTTCCCGAGCTTGTGACCTTTCTGCCGCAGCAAATGATCGTTCGGCGTTGAGGCGCGCGAATTAACCTTCATTTCGTTGTTGCGGGGGGATAAATATCTCGTTGAGCCACGTTATGCCGGCGCGCCATCGCCGCAATCCGCGGCAGCGGCGCGAGTCAAGGGCCGATGCGACAGGTCTCGCGGCGATCCGTGTTGTCGGGGTTGGGGGCGTCGGCGGTGCTTGCCGCAGTCGGCGGAGCGACCTTTCGCGCAAACGCGCAAACGGCGGCGCTGCGTTTCTTTCGCATCGCCACCGGTCCCACAGAATCGAGCCTGTTCGCGATCGGGACGCTGCTTGGCAACGTCGTCAGCTCGCCGCCAGGCGCCCGCGAATGCGACCGTGGCGGTAATTGCGGCGTTCCCGGCCTGATCGCGGTGACCCAGAGCACCGCCGGGGCGTTGGCCAACGTCGAACTCATCGGCCGCAAACAACTCGAATCGGGCCTTTGCCAGGCCGACATCGCGCATTGGGCCTTCCACGGCACCGGCCCGTATCGCCGCAATGGTGCAGTGCGGAATCTCCGTGCGATCGCCAACCTCTACCCGGAGAATCTGCATATCGTCGTGCGCCGCGACGCCGGAATCGCCGATTTGCGGCGGCTCAAGGGCAAGGTGGTGGCGATGGGCGAACAGGATTCCGGCACGCTGGCGAGCGCCCGGGCGATTCTGCAAGCGACCGGCCTGAACGAGCGCGATGTCCGACCGCAATATCTCAAGCCGGCGCAGGCCGCCGATGCGCTGCGCGACGGGGCGATTGACGCCGTGTTCGAGATGGCGGGGGCGCCTGCGGCCACGATTACCGAGCTTGCCGCCAAGACAGAAGTGGCGCTGCTTCCCATCGACGACGCCACGTTGAGCCGATTGCGCGGGGCAAACCCGTACTTCGCCACGACGACGATTCCGGCCGAGACCTACAAGGGGATCGGGGCGGTGCAGTCGATCAGTGTCGGCGTCTTGTGGCTGGTAGGCGCCGAAGTCGACGAGCAGATCGTCAACGGGCTCACCCGGGCGCTGTTTCACCCCAACAACCGGCGCGTCCTCGACGCCGGGCACCCCTTCGGCCGCCGCATCCGCCAGGAAACGGCGCTCGACGGCGTGGCGCTCCAGCTTCACCCAGGCGCCGCGCTTTACTACCTCGAGGCCGGATTGATCAACTAGCGGCTTGAATGGCCTGCGGCGTATCGTATTTGGGGGTCGGCCAAGGTTCGGCGGCGGCGCCCGCCACCCATTCCTTGAGCCACGGGTGCGACCATACCGCCTCGACGTACGACGCGGCATCGTGCGGCAGCTCGGGCGCCCAGGTGACGAATCGCGTCGCCACCGGAGCGTACATCGCATCGGCGAACGAGAACGATTGGCCGAACAGATAAGGCCCGCCGGCGCCGTAGGCGGTGCGGGTGTCGCGCCAAATCGCGACGATCCGCGCGATATCGGCAAGCGCCTCGGGCGTCCGTCCGCTGCCTGGAAATCGTTTGCGTACGTTCATCCACATTGCGCCGCGCAGCGCCGCGAACCCTGAGTGCATCTCGGCGGCGATGCTGCGCGCATGGGCGCGGGCCGAACGCTCGGCGGGCCACAGATTGCGCTCGGGATGGAGCTCGGCCAAGCACTCGCCGATGGCGATCGATTCCCAGACGCGCCGCTTCCCATGGTGAAGGCAAGGCACGCGGCCCGACGGCGAGACTCGCAATATCGATTCGCGCGTCTCCGGCATGTCGAGCGGAATGGTGACCTCGTCGAAATCGATCCCGGCGAGCTTGCACGCCAGCCAGCCGCGCAGCGACCACGACGACGTGGCTTTATTGCCGATGTAGAGGGTGAATTCGCGCATCAAACCGCCGTCAAATTGGCTCCCGCGCGCCGCGCAAGCAACGCGCACGTTAGCTTTTCGCCAAAACACCGGCAAGCGAACAAGCGAATGCTTGCGTCGCGACGAACGCCATGGTAGCGCGCGTTCGCAACCATGCTGAGGGAGAAGGCGATGCACGCGCTGCCGTATCGGTCGAAGGCGATCAAGTCGACGCG
>DATFES010000583.1:0-7184 GCA_035250945.1 Alphaproteobacteria bacterium
TAGGCCGACCGCGATCAACGTCAACCACGGAGCGCTCGCCAGCGCCGCCATCAGGATGCCCATGATGAGCAAGGCCGGTATGATGTGCTGCGAGGGAACGCGTACTCGCTTGATCGAAAACGTCGGCACGCGGCTGACCATCAACAGCCCGACGACGAACAGAACGACCACATTGACGCTGGGGCGGTCGAACCACCCTTGCCCGAACTCGAAGGTCATCATCATCGGCCAGATCGCCAACCCGGCCCCGGCCGGCGCCGGCACGCCGGTGAAGAAGTTCCGCGTATAGGGCGGCGGGTTCGGGTCGGCAAGGGCGGTATTGAATCGCGCCAGACGGAGCGCGCAGCACACGGCGAACATCACCGATACGGCCCAGGCGACGCCGCCGAATTCGTGCGTCGACCATAAATACACGACGATCGCCGGAGCCACGCCGAAGCTGATGAAATCGGAGAGCGAGTCGAGTTCGGCGCCGAACTTGGTGCCGCCGCCGAGCAGCCGCGCGGCCCTGCCGTCGAGCCCGTCGAATATCCCGGCGACGACGATCGCGAACACCGCCGCCTCCCAGCGCTCCATCAGTGCGAAGCGGATCGCCGTCAAGCCGGCGCACAACGCGCCGACTGTGAGTACGTTGGGAATGAGCTGATTCATCGCGCCGCGACGCAGACGAGGTCGGCGAAGATGGCGACGCCCGGCGCCGTGATCGATGAAACGAAACATCAGCGTACCTCCCCTGCGCGAGCTTGTTCGGCGCTAGCCAAGTCGGCGAGGACCGTTTCGCCGCCGATCGCGCGCTGCCCGATCGCGACCAACGGGTTGGCGCCGTCGGGAAGGTAGACGTCGACCCGACTGCCGAACCGGATTATGCCGAAGCGCTCGCCCGCCCGCACCACAGCGCCTTCCTTCAAATCGCAGACGATCCGCCGCGCGACCAAACCGGCGATCTGCACGAACGCCATCTCGCCGCCATCGCCGAGCGCGAGCCGCACCGACACGCGCTCGTTTTCTTCACTCGCCTTGTCGAGCGACGCGTTTACGAACTTGCCTTGGCGGTAGTGAACCGCAGCCACCGTGCCGTCGGACGGCACGCGATTGACATGCACGTCGAAGACATTGAGGAAAATGCTCACCCGCGTCCGCTCGCTCGCTTCCATGCCAAGTTCGGAGGGCGGCGACGCGCGCGCGATCATCTGCACCGTGCCGTCGGCTGGGCTGACGATCAGCCCGCCGCGCGTCGGCGTCACGCGATCGGGATCGCGAAAGAAATACGCCATCCACAGCGTCACGACGCCGGCGATGCCGCCGGCTGGCTGCCAGATCGCCGCCAGGACCACGGTCACCAACGCGCCAATGCCGATGAACGGCCAGCCCGCGCGGTGCACGCGCAGGTCAGGTACGCCGGAGACTTGCCGCATCGGCTCGAGGCCATCGCGTTATCGATCGGGTCGCCATCGCACCAATTATTGTACCCGCAGCGACGGCGCGGGAGAAGCATCGCACGGGCGCAGCGGTGCGATTTCCCCCACGCCGGCCGCATTTCAGCGAAGGCTCAGCCCGGCTTGTCGGCGGCGCGAATCGCCGCTCCGCCGCCGTTCAGCTTGATGCGCTGTCCGGTGTCGTCCAGCTTGCTTCCATCGAAGCCGAATACGACGATGTCGCGCTCGACCATGTTCTGCGCCAAGACCGTCTTTCCGTCGCTGCTGAAGACCACCCCTTGCGACCAATGGCCGATCTTGCCCTCGGCCACGTGCTGCAGCCGCTTGCCCTCGACGCGATAGATCTTCAGCAGGCCGTTATCGGCGAAGAACGGAGATTCGCCGGGTTTGTCGCTGCCGTTCATCACCACCACCCCGACATGGCGCCCGTCGGGCGAAAACTTGATCCCTTCGGGCGTTTGGCCGACCGTGAACGTGTCGACAACGCGCGGCGGCCTGAGCGTCATGTCGATGATGCTCACCGTATCGGCGTCGCCGGCGCCGACGCCGATATTGGCGACAACGGCGATGTCGCCCCTGGGACTGATGTCGATCCCGTAGGGCCGCAGGCCGGCGTTGATGTCGCGCTTCGCCGGTTCGACCTTCCGTCCATTGATCGTCAGCAGCGTGATCTTGAAATCGCCGTCGCGCGTGGCCAGCGCCCATTTCCCGTCAGGGCTGATGGCGACGTGGCTGACCCCGGATTTTTCGTCGGCGATCTTCACCTTGTCGACGGACGTCACGCTCTTGCCGTCGATCGCGAAGACCGACACCGTGCCCTCCTCGCGATTGGCGACGAGCGCCAACGTCCCCTGCCGGTTGATCGACAACCCGGCTGGCGATTTTCCGGTATCGAGAGTGGCGATCACCGTCGGCGGCGAAGCTTTGAGATCGATGACGGAGAGCTTGTTGTCGGCGGCCTGCTTGGTCGGATCGGCGGGATTGATTTTCATCGCCGCGGTGACAAGGGCCAACGACTCATCGGGCGTTATCGCGACGCTGAGCGGCGGTCCGACCGCGCTCGCCGGAACGTTGAGTTCGGCGATGACCTTCGGCGGCGACTGGCCGAGGTCGATGATGGCCACCGTGTCGGCCGGCGGATTTTGCACCACCTGGACCTGGCCGTTGACCCGTTGGACCTTATTGTCGTTGGCTGAAACGACGATCTGCGCGTCGACCGTCGTTTGGACCAAGCATGCGACCGCGCCGGCGAATGCGCCGGCGACTATGGATTTCCTGAGCATCGTATTCCTCCCGGCGGCCTTTGATTGGTTTGCTGGCAACCGCCGATACGCACACTACCACCCTTCGTGCGCACGAGAAAAATGCGCAAGCGCCGTCCGGTCGTGGCTCGCGGCCCTAGTTGCGGCGGGTCGGAACGTCGAAACGTTGGCCAGGGTAGATCAGATCAGGATCTTGGATCTTGGTGCGATTGGCTTCGTAGATGACCGTGTAGCGGATTCCCTCGCCATAAACCCGACGTGCGATCCGCCACAGGCTGTTGCCCGGCTGCACGACGACCACCGTCGTCTGGCCGTCCGCGGTGGCGACGGTGCGCGTCAGCGACGCCTCGACGCTGGCGACGACTTTTCCGTCCCCCGTCACTTCATCGGCCCGCAACACATAGGTTCCCGGCGCGATACGGACTTGAGGCGACAATGTCCAGTTACCCTTGCCGTCGGCGATCGCAGTGCCGACCAGGCGATCGTCGAGATAAACGCTGACGCGGGCTCCCGGTACGGTCGACGTGCCGCTCATGCTGAGCGCGCCGTGTTCGTCGTATTCGACGATCTCGATTCCAAGTGTACCGGCGGCGAAGCGCCCGCCCGGGCGCTGAATGACCGTGCTGGGGCCGGCGCCCTCGCGCGGCGTGATGATCGCCAGCGGCTGTTGCGGCTCGCGCGCCGGACGGCCGGCCAAGTCCTGGCCACGCTCGGGCACCGCGAGAACGACCACCTGGTCGGAGCGAGTGGCCGGCTGGCCCGCCACCTCGGCTGACAGACTTAGCTCGCGTGCGCCCGATGGAAGTGGGCTGCTCGGAACAAAGACCCACTCGCCGCGCGCGTCGGCTTTGACCTTCCCCAGCTCGCGCTCGCCGTCATAGATCGTGACCGTAGCGTTGGGCATGGCGCGCCCGGCAATCACCGCGTCGCCAGCAGGATTTATTCGCACCACGTCGAAACTTGGCGACAGGCGCGACGGCGGGCCGCCGGGTGGCTGCGGAACGGTCGCGCCAGGCTCCGGTGCGGCGGCCTGTTGTGTCGGGCCGCCGGCCGCCGGGGCCCCCGATGGCGCGGTCAGCGCGGCCGACGGCGCCGGAGGAGGCTCCCCGGTCAATTGCAGCCATGCTGAAATTCCACCGGCAATCACGAGCACGAGCCCGATCAGTCCGATGATCAACGGACGTTTCACGACGCCGACGCCTTGTTCGCCTTTTGTTGGCGGTCACCCGGTGGTCGAACCTTAACGATTGCCCACCGGACACGCAATGGAAACTACCCACATACGAACGGGTTACCGCATTGTTCTATAATCACTCTCCTAGCGGCGATTATCTTCCTCGAAGGTCGTTACGAATCGGCGGTAAGGCCCGAAGATACGCCACCATCGCCTTGAGATCGCTTCGGCTCAGCTTGCTGGTGGTCTCGCGCACGACTTCGGCCATGCTCCCGCCGACAAAGTCGCCGTCCGGCGTCATGCCGGTCGTGAGCAGCTCGGCGAGGTCTCCCGCGCTCCACATGCCGATTCCGGTGTCACGATCAGGCGTGATGTTCGGCACTTTTGCCCCGTCCGGGCCGTCGCGCGTGCCGGCATAAGCCAAGCCTCGGTCGCTGGCGCCGAAAAGGTTTCGCGGCGTATGGCATTCGCCGCAGTGGCCGAGCGCTGCGACGAGATAGCCGCCGCGATTGAGTTCCGCCGAGCGTCTGGAATCGTCGACGAACGCTCCACGATCGAAGAACAGCAACTTCCAGAAATATTGGGCGAAGCGAAGATTAAACGGAAAGCCGATGCGGTGCGCGCGATTCGGCGTCGGCGATGGCCGAAGCGAGAGCAGATACGCTTTAATGTCCAGGATGTCGCCGTCGCTGATCTTGGTGAACGATGTAAACGGAAACACCGGATAGTACTGCTCGCCCCGCGGACTGACCCCGTTGCGCAGTGCGCGAATGAAGTCGGCGTCGCTCCATCGTCCGATTCCGTGGTCGCGATCGGGCGTGATATTAGGTCCGTAGAACACGCCGAACGGAGTTTTGAGCTCGCGTCCGCCCGCGCCGACCGGTCCCTTGTTCTTGACGTCGGTGTGGCATCCCGCGCAGCCTGCGGCGCCGAAAAGATACTCGCCACGCTCGATGGCTTCGCGATCGGATGTCGCGATGCTTTGCCCTTGCGCAGCGCCCGCACTCGCAACCGATGCCGCGCCCAAGGCGCCCATGACAAGCCATCGGATGGCGCGGCGGGTGATCAACGCGCATTCGCGGTTGATCAAGAGTTCACTCCAACGTCGAATGCGCGCTCCTCGAGGCGAATGCGCCCGATGACCATCTCGAGGAGCGCGATGAAGTGCGCGATACCTCCCATTTCGCCCGACTATTTCGCCCGATACGTTTCGTGGCAACCGCCGCATGCCTTGCCGACGTTGGCGAACTGGCCCTTCGCCCCGTCCGAATTGCCGGATTGGGCAAGTTGGAGCAGCCGGCCGCTTGCTTCTTCGAGCGCCTTCGCCTTGGATTGATAATCGGCCGATTGCTGCCAAATGATCGGCAGCGCCGCCGTCTTGACGCCGCTCTCGGGGCCACTGCCTGCAGGGAAAACTTGTGGGATCACTTTTGCGACGCTGTTGATGGCCGTGGCGGCCTTGACCGCCTCCGCTTGGTTCCACGGCTGCTCGCCGCGCACCATCGGGGTCAGGGTTTTCATCGCCCCTCCGAGGCCCTTCATCGCTTCCTGCCGCTGGCCGATCGTTTGCGACGGACCCGATTGCGCGGCCACCGCGCCGGCAAAGACCATTACGGCGAGAGCGATTGACCCTGCTACTGTTCGGGACGTCCACATCGCGCGTAAACTCCTCTGAATTGTAAGGCAATCTGACATTAGACATCCATAGATTGCACGTTAGCATCGCAAAAAGCGGGACACTGGGCGCCCCGCTTGGCCTCGACGGCGACTCGGATGCTATCGCGGCTTGCGACGGAAACTAACTTTGGAGCCGCGTCAGAGGCAAAACACAGCTCCGTGAGTCGCCGCTACTCTTCCCCGCTCCCTAAGGCGCTACTGCGCTCGCGAGAGGAGGCAGCGCCTTGAGATATGCTGCGACAGCCGCGCGATCGGCCGCGCTAAGTCGGCTGCTCGAGCGGGCGACGACCTCGGCCATTTCGCCGCCGAGGATCTCGCCGCGCGGGGTTAGTCCCAGCTCCAGGGCAAATGTGATGTCGGCTGCGCTCCACTGCGCCAAGCCGGATTCGTGGGGCGTCAAGTTGGGCGCCCGCGTCTTGCCGTCGCCGAGCACCGCTCCGGCCATCCACAAAGCCCGATCGAGCCCGCCCAAAAAATTGCGCGGCGTATGGCATTCTCCGCAATGCGATAACGCTTCCACTAAATAGCCGCCGCGGTTCCACTCCTCGCTCCGCCTCGCATCGGCTCGCCAGCGCATGGCTTCAAAATTGAGTAGTTTCCAAAACCACAACAGCGGTCGAAATGCGAATGGAAAACCGATTTCGTGCGACCGACTGGCCTCGGCCACCGGCGGTTGGGCGAATATGTATGCCTTGAGGTCGAGCAGATCGCGTTCGCTCGCTTTGGTGTAAGACGTGTATGGAAAAACGGGATAGTAGTGTCGGCCATCGGGGGCAACGCCCTCGCGCAGCGCTTTTATAAAATCCTGGTCGCTCCAGCGTCCTATGCCGTGGCGTGGATCGGGCGAGATGTTCGGGGCATAGAAAGTTCCAAACGGCGTCTTCAGCGCCGGCCCGCCGGATAGCGGCGGCCGACGGCCCTTGGTGTCGGTATGGCAGGCAAAGCAGCCGCCGGCGTCGAAGATGTACTTGCCGCGATCGATGGCGGCCTGATCGGCGAGAGTAGCGCCCGGGACGGCGCTTGCCAGGCCCAGCGCGAACGCGACGATGCAGCCCGCCAACCTCACGCGCGTCGGCTTCGTCTCAAGCGCCGAATGCGGCTCCGCGCGGCGTATCGCAGCGCTCGATCGCCAACGGCGCCGTTTACTGACGCTCGAATCGGAACGTCCCGCCCGATCTTACCGGTCCCTCGTGACAGCCGCCGCACGCCTGGCCGAACGGCCCGAATTGGGCGCGCAGCGCCGCGGCGTCGTTGGATTTGGCCGCTGCGAGAAGCTTGCCGCTTTCCTCGACCAGCTTCGCGGCCGCCGCTTCGAACTCCGCGCGGCGCGCCCAGATCTCGGGCTTGGCCCGCGTGTCCGGGACCGCGTCGCGCCCGGTTCCGGGCGGAAAGTTCGCCACGATCTTCTTGGCGTTGTTGCTCATCGTTTCGGCGCTAGCCACGGCATCGGCCATATTCTGGCTCTCGCCGCGAACGACACGCCCGAGCGGGCCAAACGCGCGGCCCATCTGCGACATCTCATCCTGCCTCGCCTTCACCAGCGCCGCCTTATCGGCTTGCGCCGCAAGTTCGCCGACCGCGACCATCACCGCCGTCGTGGCGATCAAACCTGCAAGAATAAACTTGGCTCGCGAC
>DATFES010000235.1:0-2686 GCA_035250945.1 Alphaproteobacteria bacterium
GTTTCCCAAGCCGTTGCTCGCCGCGGTCAACGGCTACGCGCTCGGCGGCGGCTGCGAGCTTGCCATGCATTGCGACATCATCGTGGCCGGCGCCAGTGCGAAATTCGGCCAGCCGGAAGTCAATCTCGGCATCATCCCCGGCGGCGGCGGCACGCAACGTCTGGCGCGGCTCGCGGGGCAGCAAGCAGCGATGAAGCTCTGTCTTTCGGGCGAGTTCATCGACGCCACCGAGGCGAAGGCCTGCGGACTCGTCGCAGAGACAGTGCCGGACGATGCGACGCTGTCGCGCGCGCTGACACTCGCCGAGAGCATCGCCGCCAAGGCGCCGATCGCCGTGCGGTTGGCCAAAGAGGCGGTTCTGGCGTCGCGCGATCTGCCGATCGAGGCGGGGCTCGCGTTCGAGCGCAAAGCATTCGCGATGCTTTTCGCGACCGAGGATTTCCGCGAGGGTGTCGCGGCATTTCTCGACAAACGCAAACCGCGCTTCTTCGGGCGGTAAACTGCGTCGAATCGATCCAGGACTCCAAGGCCAATTATATCGGCCGTACAGTCAAGAATTATCGCGGAATTTCGGATGGATCTCGAATCCTCTCCCGCATCTTCGCGACGAGATCAACTAGGCCCGTCTGGATCACGTCGGTCCACACCGCCTCCGTCACCGCGATGACGCTGCGGCTTGCACCGGCGTCGACGGCCTCGCGCGCGCTTCGAACGAGCGGTCCGCCCGTCATGATCACGCGCGTCTTGAAGCTTGCCGTCACCGAAACGAAACCGGGCGTGAACCATGCCCAGAACTCTTCGACATCCAGCGCAAGCGGCAACGCCGCAGCGTAGTCGGGCGACGTTTCGCCCACGATCCGATATCCTTTGTCTTGCAAAGCAGTTCGCGCCGCCTCGCGCACAAGTCCGGCGACGGTTGTCCCCTCGGGCACGGTGACGTCGCCCAAAGCGGCGCCAAAGCCGCCGCGTTTTCGTCCCACCGCCCGCGCCGTCACTTTGGGATCGTTGATTTCCGCAGCGTCTCCCAGCGAAGGCTGGGATGGGTCGCGCGGATTGATGCTAAAGCGTCGAAGATCCCGCACCTCGGTAATCTTGACCGCAATCTTGACCGCGGCGATGCCGCCGCTCGTCGCGCTGGCCGGTGGCGATACCTCGATGACCGAACGACCGATTGCGCATGCCGATAACACGACCGCCAGAATCGTCGAAACCGCCAGCCGTTGTAGAGTCGAGATGAGCGTTCTCATCGCCACTACTCCAAGTTCAATCGAAGGCTCGAAAACCGCACGGAATCGAAATATCGCCAGTTTGCCTGAAGATAGCAAGCGGTTACTCTACCTATCATTGTTGACGCACCGAGCCTAATCTAGGTCCTGCCGACCCGCCGCAGCGCCGCCTCGCGGTAGAAGACGTAGATGCCGCTGGCGGAAATCACCGCCGCCCCAGTCAACGTCCAGCCGTCCGGCAGATCGCCGAAGACGAAATATCCGAGCGCGATCATCCACACGATCTGAGTGTATGTGTACGGCGCCACGACGGACGGCTCTGCGAACTCGTAGGCGCGGATCAGCAGATAATGGCCGAGCCCGCCAAGAAAGCCCATCGCGGCCAACTTTAGCCATCCCGACCAGTCGAGCGGCTGCCAAAAGAAAGGCGCCGCCGCCGAGAGAAGGAGCGCGCCGATGATCCCGGTATAGAAAATCGTCGTTTGCGGCGGATCGACGCCGGCCAGCACGCGCGTGGCGATGTGATAAAACGCGTTGCATCCCGCCATGAACAGGATGATGAAGGCGGCCCAGTGGATGACGCCGAGCCCGGGGCGGATGACGATGAGTACGCCAAGGAATCCGATGCACACGGCCGTCCAGCGGCGTACCCCGACCTTCTCCTTGAGCAGGAAATGGGCGAGCGCGGTCACGAACAACGGAGCGACAAAACCGATCGCCGCAGCCTCGGCGAGCGGCAGGAAGCTGATGCCGGTAAAGAATAGAATCGTCATTGCGGCGAGCAGGCCCGCGCGCATGACCTGAAACCACGGACGGGCTGATCGCAACGGTTTGAGGACGCCATGCCTTGGCATGAGCACGGCGAGAAACACGACGTGAAAGACGTATCGGCCCCAGGCGATCTGAACGACGTGGTAGTCGCGGGTCATGTGCTTGGCAATCGTATCGAGCAACGCGAAAGCGACCACCGTCGCCAGAAACAAGGCAATCCCCCTGACCGTCGAAGCCCCGGCGGCGGTCTCGCCCGGAAGTCCTCGCATCGTTAAGCCTTTGGAATGACGAAATAAACGACCAGGTGCAGTTTTATAACACGGCGTCGGCCGTAAAGCTGACGAATTTCGCCCGATAATGCGCAGGATTCGCCGCGCCGCGCCGTGAACAACTCTTGAGGATACGCCGCTCGAATGCGCGACGCCCCGGATGACGAGAGCGACGACGACCTAATGCGCTGCGCCGGAACGGGCGATCGGAGAGCGTTCACGCGCCTGGTCGAGCGCCATTTCAAGCGCACGGTCGGTCTTGCCGGACGCATCGTGCGCAACCGCAGCGACGCAGAGGAGATCGTACAAGAGGCATTCATGCGCGCCTGGACCAAAGCGCCGGATTGGCGGAGCAAAGTCGAGCGGGCGGATGGCGCGCTCTTCTCGACCTGGTTCTATCGCGTCGTCGTCAACCTGTGC
>DATFES010000584.1:0-3299 GCA_035250945.1 Alphaproteobacteria bacterium
ACCATGGTGACGAATTCGATCGAGCGCAGGAAGCCGGCCTCGATCGGCGTCACGAATCGCTCGGCGTGCGCGAACAGCGAGCCGGCGATGCTGGCGATGACCGCCGAGACGACGAAGATGCGCGATTTGTAGCGGGCCGTGTCGATGCCGATCGTCGCGGCGGCGATTTCCGAACCGTACAGCGCGCGAAGCGCCCGACCGACGCCTGAATCGATGACGTTGAGCGACAGCCACACGGTCAAGATCAGCGCGCCGCCGACGACCCAGTACCAATCGACCACCCGCGTGATCCGCCATTCGCTCAATCCGAAGGCCGGAACGGTCGTTCCGTCGGGACCGCCGGTTATGTCGAGTTCGCGGTTGAGAACGATCGAAATGATGATCCCAAGACCAAGCGTCGCCATCGCCAGATAGTGCCCGCGCAATCGGAGAATCGGCCGCGCGACGACGAAGGCGAGAAGTCCGACGCCGGCCGCGCCGGCGAGCATCGCCAACGGCGCCGGAATGCCAGCGCGGCGCGTCAGCAGCGCCGACGCATAGGCGCCGAGGGCGAAGAACCCGGCGTGGCCCAGGCTGATCTGGCCGGCGTATCCGATGAGCAGGTTGAGTCCGACGCAGACGATCGCATTGAGGCCGATCTTGACGGCGATATCGAAGTAAAAATTGTTCGGCAGCAGTAGCGGCAGAATGGCGACGATTGCCGCCAGCGCCGCGAGACCGCCCCAACGCGATCGCGCCTCGCGCATTTTCCGATCAGACCCGCTCGACGCCAGGGCCGCCGAACAGCCCGGTCGGACGGAAGAACAGCACCGCGAGGATGATCACGAACGCCACTGCGTCCTGGTAAGCTGACGAAACGTAGCCGCCGGCCATCGCTTCGGCGATTCCGAGCGTCAGCCCGCCGGCGACCGCGCCAAACGGGTTGCCGATCCCGCCAAGAATCGCCGCCGCGAACCCTTTGAGGCCGAGCATGATGCCGACGTCGTAGCGGGTGAGCGTGATCGGCGCGGTGAGAACGCCGGCAAGCGCGCCCAGCGCCGCCGCGACTCCAAAGCTGACCAAGAGCGTCATGCGCACATCGATGCCGACCAGTTGCGCCGCGAGGCGATTGTGCGAGGTCGCCAACATCGCCTTGCCAAGGCGGGTCCGGTCAAAGAACCATTTGAGCCCCGCGAAGACGACCGCAAGCACGCCGCAGATCCACAGGCTTTGCGGCGTCAAGGTCGCGCCAAAGACGTCGATCGGCTCGTTGCCCGAGAAGGACGGCAGGACAAAATCGCGCTTGCCCAGCAGCACTTCGACCACGCCGCGAATGAAGATCGAGGCGCCGATGGTAATGATGATTATCGTCACCACCGATGCGCCGCCGGGCCGCGATTGCGCCGGCTCGACGGCAAATTTTTGCAATGCCAGGCCGACCAGCGCGGTCAAAACGATCGCCGCCGGAATCGCGGCGAACAGCGGCATGATTCCGGCGGTGAGCGCCAGGAACACCGTCACCATGCCGCCGAGCATGACGAACTCGCCCTGCGCGAAATTGATGACGTGGCTCGCGTTGTAAATCATCGCGAAGCCGATCCCGACCAGCGCGTAGATCGAACCGCGCGTCAAACCGGAGAACAGGAACTGCAGGAATTCTTCCACTCAGCCCCCGTCGATTCTGCCCGCGACTGCGGGCCAAAGCGCCGAGAGCGGGCCGCTCGGGACCCGCCCTCCACCGCCGCGCCGCCGCCGACGCGGTTACTCGACCAGGTTCCAGTCGTTGTTGCGGATCTCAACCAGCTTGAACGAATCGAGCGTCAGGCCAAGATGGTCGGCCGGCGTCATGTTGTAGATGCCGTCGGTGCCGACGAAATCCTTGGTTTGCTCGATCGCATCGCGCACCTTCGCCTTGTCGACGGAATTGGCACGCTTGATCGCGTCCACGTATAGGTGAAGCCCGTCGAAGGCGTGGCCGCCGAAGGTCGACACGTCCTCGTTGAACGCCTCTTTATAAGCGCGAGCATAGCCGAGCGAGACCGCGCGCTGACGATCGCCTTCCGGAAGCTGGTCGGCGACGAGGAGAGCCGCGGCGGGCAGCCGCACGCCCTCCGCCGCGCCTTGCGCGCCGGTGATGAACTGCTTCGCGGCGACGCCGTGGTTGAAGTAGAAGGGAATGTTGGTCATCCCCAGCTGCTTCCAGTTGCGTACGGTGAGCGAGGTCGGCGCACCGAAGCCGCAACCGACGATGGCCTGGACGCCCGATGTGCCGCGTATCTTGGTGAGCTGCGGGGTCATGTCGGTGTCGGTCGCCGCGTAGGTTTCGTCGGCGACGACCTTGATTCCAAATTTCGGCGCCTCGGTCGCGGCCTCCTTGCGGCACGACTGGTCGAAGCCGCCCGAGCCGGCGATGACGGCGACGTTGGCGATCCCCCGCTTTTTCAAGTCGCCATAGATCTTTTGCACCGCCATGCGGTCGGAGTGTGGCATCTTGAACACCCACTTCTTCACCGGCTCGACGATCACGCTGGCGCCGGCGAGCGAGATAAAGGGAAGCTGCGCTTCCTCGACCAGCGGCACCATCGCCATGGTCTCCCCGGTGGTCGTGCCGCCGACGATGCCGTCGACCTTATCCTCTTCGATGAGCCGTCGCGCGAAGGTCACCGCCTGACGTGCGTCGCCGCCGGTGTCGTAGATGATCACCTGAATGGGACGGCCAAGGACGCCGCCCGCCTTGTTGATGCGATCGACATAGAGACGCAGGGTCTTGGCCTCGGGATCGCCCAGGAACGACGCCGGGCCGGTAACGGCCAGCGGCGCGCCGATCTTGATCGGCTGCTGGGCGAACGCCGATGTGCCCGCCAGCGCCAGCACGGGCAGCGCAATTATGGCGAGTCCGGCGCGAAGAGATTCCCGTCGCTTCATGCTCGTCGTCCTCCCGTCAAGTTTCGTTGGCAACAGGCGATTTGTAGTTAAATCCCGGCGATGCGTCCATGCGATTGTCGCGGCTTTCGGGCGCCGAACGACGCGACCGCCGGTCATCCGCGGCCGCGATAGGGCGCCACCCCCTGATCGGGCAGCCACAAGCCGGACGGTGGCCGACCGGTCTGCCAGAAAACGTCGATCGGGATGCCGCCGCGCGGATACCAGTACCCGCCAATCCTGAGCCAGCGCGGCGTAACAAACCGAACCAACCGCGCGCCGATCGCCATCGTACAGTCCTCGTGGAACGCGCCGTGGTTGCGAAACGCCGCGAGATACAGCTTCAGCGACTTGCTCTCGACCAGCCAACGCCGCGGCGCATAGTCGATCACCAAATG
>DATFES010000586.1:0-13225 GCA_035250945.1 Alphaproteobacteria bacterium
TCGCCGGGGTCGATTCCGACCACATAGCGCAACTGACAGTGCGCGCTCGCCCGCGGCGGGATCGCGTTCACCGGCCGGTCGGGGTTGCCGGTACGGAACGCCAGCACCTCGAAACTGCACCAGCCGAAGACGCGCTCGGCCGGAGTCAGCCCCGGCTCGCCCCAGTCGCCATCGATCTTCGGTCCGTCGGCGCCGCCGTCGACCGCGCAGTCGGCGAGCGCCATGCGCACCGAGTTAGTCAGACTTTTCGGCCGCCACTCGGCGACCCTGATCTCGCCCCTCGGTCCAGTGATGGACGCCAGCGCATGCGAAAGGATGATGCCCGGATTGGCGAGCAATCCGCCCCAGTTGCCCGAGTGGTGTCCGCCTTGGCGTAGATCGACCGTGATGTCCATGTTGAGCGCGCCGCGCGAGCCGAGAAAGATCGTCGGCCGACCCGGCTGCAGGCGCGGCCCGTCGGAGGCGATCAGGACATCGGCCCTGAACAGGTCGCGATTCTGCTGGCAAACCTCGCGCAAGCCCGGCGAGCCGATTTCTTCGCCGGTTTCGATCAATACCTTGAGGTTGAAACCGAGACGCCCGCGCGCCTTCAGCACCGCCGCGACTGCGGCGAGATTGATCGAGTGCTGGCCTTTGTTGTCGGCCGTGCCGCGTCCGTAAAGGCGATCGCCGACGCGCGTCAATTTCCACGGCTCGAGCCCGCTCCTCCACTGCCCTTCCTGGCCGCGAATGACGTCGCCATGGCCGTATGAGAATACGGTCGCGAGGCTCGGGTCCTCGATGCGCTCGGCGAGCAGGAACGGCCCGCCGTTGGCGACAGGATTGGAGAGAACGTGGCAGCGAAAGCCGAGTTTCTCGAAGCTCGGCTGCATCTCGGCGGTCAAATACGCCGCCAGCGCCGCGCGACGTTCGGGATTCTGGCTCTCGGTCGGGATGGCGACGCGCCGCGCCAGCTCTTCGGCGAATGCGCCGTCATCGAAATACCGTTCGGCGTTGGCGACGGCTCGCTCGCGGCTCATTCGCCCCTCTCCTACCCGTTGCGCTCAGATACGCTGCTCGGACGCGCTGACGTCCCGGATGCCGTCGCCGACGAGATTGATCGCCAGCACCAGCGCCAGTAGCGCGATGCCCGGAATATTGATCAGCCAGGCGCTGAAGAACATGTACGCCTTGGCCTCGGAGATCATCAATCCCCATGACGGCAGGGGCGGCTGCACGCCGAGGCCGAGAAACGACAGCGCCGCCTCGAGCAGGATTGCGCTCGCCATCTCCAGCGTCGCCACCACCACTAGGCTGCCGGCGACGTTGGGTAGGATTTCGGCGAGAACGATGCGCGCCGTCGAGCAGCCCATCGCCTCGGCCGCCACAACATAGTCGAGCCCGCGCACCTGAAGCGTCGCGCTGCGCATCACCACCGCGAAGCGGTCCCATTTGAGCAGACCGAGAACGGCGACGACCACCCACAGCGAGCCGCCGATCAAGGCGACAACCGCGAGCGCCACCAGCACCACCGGCAGCGACAGCCGGGTGGTGATCAGATAGCTGATGACGAGGTCGACCCGGCCGCCGAAATAGCCGGCCGTGACGCCGAGCGTGGTCCCGATCAACCCCGATATCGCCATGACGGAGAAGCCGATGAGGAGAGAAATCTGCGAGCCATAGATCAGCCGCGACAAGTAGTCGCGACCGAGCATGTCGGTGCCGAATGGATGCGCCCAAACGCCCTTTTCATGCCAAATGGGCGGTATGAGCCGCCGCGCCAAGTCTTGATCGTAGGGATCGTGGGGCGCCAACCACGGGGCAAGGGCCGCCATCGCGATGACCGCGCCGAGCACCATCGTGCCGATCATCAGCCCGGCGTGCCCAAAAACCCTGCGGCGCAGCAGCACTCCGGGCGACGGCGCCAGGATTCCCCCAAGCGGCGTCGCAGTCCCGTCGCCAAGACCGCCGCCGCCATGCGCCAAAGCCGGGCTCAGGATGTCGTTGGCCATTGTCGTCTCAGCCGATGCGGATACGCGGGTCGAGCCACGCGTTCAGCATATCGGCGACGAACGTGAGCAAGATGTAGATCAGCGAAATAAGGAGCACGATCGCCTGCACGACCGGAAAGTCGTTATGAAGAATGCTTTCCCACGCCAAATACCCAAGACCGTGCAACGCGAATATGGTCTCGATCACCACCGACCCGCCGAGCATGAAGCCGAGCTGGACCGCCGCGAGCGCGACGACGGGAATAGCCGCGTTGCGCAAAGCGTGCTTGAACAGTACCGAAGGCGCCCGCAATCCCTTGGCGCGCGCGGTCCGGATGTAGTCCGACGCCAGCACTTCGAGCATTCCGGCGCGGGTGAGACGCATGATACCCGGCGTGGCGTAGTATCCGAGCGCCACCGCCGGCATGACGAAATGGGCCCAAGTCTCGCTGCCCGAGATCGGCAGCCAGCGCAACGTCAATCCGAACAGCATGATCAACAGCAGCGCGAACCAGAACGACGGCATCGCCTGGCCGATCACGGCGATCGTCAGCGTCAGCCGGTCCAACCATGAGTTCGGCTTGAGCGCGGCGACGACGCCGAGCGGGATGGACAGAATCAGCGCAAAGCTGAGGGCCAGGGCGCCAAGGATCAACGTCGTCGGCAGGCGGCTCCATACCACGTCGGCGGCCGGGCTGCGAAAGTAAAGCGAATCGCCGAAATCGCCGGTAATGGCGCGCGACAACCAGTCGAGGTACTGAACGATCAGCGGCCGATCGAAGCCATATTGCTTGCGGATGAATTCGATGTCCTCGGCCCGCGCGCCCTCGCCCGCGACCGCGGTCGCGATGTCGGTCGACAAATTGACCAGCAGGAAGCAGATGACCGATACGGTGAGCGCCACCAGTATCGCCATCGCTCCCCGCTTGGCCGCGTATCCCAACATGCTAGTCGCCGACCGTCCGACCCGGCGGGCGCAGCAACCCGATCGCGGTTCCTGCGCCCGCCTGCGACGCTACTTCCACTTGGCTTCCCAGAAACGCGGGATCTCGTCAGGATTCGGTTTGAAATCGAGCTCCTTGCTCGTCGCGTAGCTGACCGGCAGCGAATACAAAGGCACGGAGTACGCCTCGTCGGCGATCTTCTTGAGCGCCCTGGCGTATGCCTCCTTGCGCGCTTTGGGATCGACCGAGGTGTCGCCGGTCTCGAGCCAGTCGCGCACCTGCTGGTCGCGCGTCACGTCGTCGTCGAGGAACTTCCAATAGACCGGGGTCGACGCCGATACGTCGTTGACCGAGAAGGAACCCCAGGTTTGGTGCGCCAGCGGGACCTCGCCCTTGCGAATCGCGTCGCGCATGGCCGCGTATTGCATGTAGCGGAGATTGGCTTTGATGCCGACGGCGCGAAGATATCCGATCATCGCCTCGGTCTGATGACGCTCACGATAGGCGTAAAAATCGAACTCGAAGCCGTTGGAAAATCCTGCCTCGGCGAGCAGTTGTTTGGCCTTCGCCGGATTGTAGTCGTAGCGCTGAGCCCCTTCGTCGGTGCAGCCGAACTGGCTCGGGAAGCAGTTGGTGTGCAGCACGCGGGCGCCTTCGCCGACCACCGCCTTCAACATCGCCTGACGATCGATCGCGTGCGCAATCGCTTGGCGCACCCGTTTGTCCTTGAACGCCGCGACCGGCGCCTTGTCGAGCGAGTTCATGTGCAGGAAGACGATGCGCATTGTCTCGCCCGCGATGACGTTAAGATGCGGCACGGTTTTGAGCTGCTGCGCCTGGTCGGGCGAGATGTGCATAATGAAATCGAGCCCACCGGCGATCAGCTCGGCGATCTGTGTGTTCACGTCGGGGATAAGTCGCAGCTCGATCCTGTCGATCGTCGGCTGCGGCCGCGGGCTTTCCTTGAAATACTCCTTGTTGCGTTCGAGGCGGACGAGCCGGCCGGGCTGATGCTCGGTCACGATGTAAGGTCCCGACCCGACGGGCTTCTCGTTCATGCCCTTGGGGCCGACCTTTGCGTAATACTCGTTCGGGTAAATGACCACCGGACCGGCGAGGTATTCGAGCGCCGCAGGAAACGGTTGCTTGAGATTGATCCGTACCTTGTACGGATCGAGCTTCTCCGCCGACGCGATCCAGTTGACGTTGTTCTGCGTCACCACCTTGTTTTCCGGCTTGGAGACGAAGTTCAGGGTGTAAACGACGTCGTCGGCATCGAAAGCCTCGCCATTGTGGAACTTGACGCCGCGACGCAACTCAAACTCCAGCGTCTTGTCATTGATCCATTTCCATCCCGTGGCGAGCGAAGGCTTGTAGTCGTTGCTGTCGGGATCGCGGTAGATGAGATGGTCCCAGATGTGATGCGAGAGGATCACGCCGATCCGCACGTTGTTGAAGTACGAATCGATGTTTTCGGGAACTTGGTTGTAAGCGAATTTCAGCACCCCGTCGCGCTTGCCGGCCTCGGCCGGCGCCGCGGCGAACGCGACCGCCAGCCCCAGCGCAATCGACGAAATCGCCCGCTTCAGCATATTGGCCTCCCTTATTGAAACGATTGTCGGTAGCGTTGGTCGATAATAGAGACGCCGCTTTGTCCGAGTCCAGACGAAGTGGCGGAGGCGCCTAGGCGGCGCTCGCCGCCGCAACCGGATACAGATGGCACTCGACCCGGCATTCGGCCTCGACCAATGGAGCGGGCGCCTGCCGGCGGCACCGTTCAAGCGCTTTCGGGCAGCGCGGGTGGAACGTGCAGCCCGATGGCGGGTCGATCGGATTGGGATGAGCCGTGCCCAGCCCGGTGTCGGGTACGCCCTTGCCCGGCTCCGGTGTCAGCACGGAATCGAGCAACGCCCGCGTGTAGGGATGACGCGGCGCGCTGAACAGCCGATCGGTGTCGGCCTCTTCGACGATTCGGCCGAGATACATGACCGCCACGCGCGATGCGATATGCTCGACGACCGCAAGATTGTGACTGATGAAAAGATAGGTCAGCCCGAGTTGGCGCTGGAGGTCCTGCAACAGGTTCAAGATTTGCGATTGGACGGAGACGTCGAGCGCGGAGGTCGGCTCGTCGCAGATGACGACCTCGGGCCGCATGACAAGCGCGCGCGCGATCGCGACGCGTTGCCGCTGGCCGCCCGAGAGCTGATTGGGGTAATTGCCGAGAAGGCGGAGCGGCAGGCCGACGAGCTCAAGCATTTCGTCCGTCTTGCGCCGCCGCTCCGCCGCGGTGCCGATTCCATGCACGACCAGCGGCAAGGCGACGATAGCTCGCACCGTCTTTCGCGGATTGAGCGAGGCGTAGGGATCCTGAAAGATCGGCTGGATACGTCGGGCGAGCGCGCGGCGCTCGAAGCTCGCCAACGGCTTGCCGTCAATCCTGATCGCGCCGGCGCTCGGCGGCAGAAGCCCGAGCAACATCTTGGCGACCGTCGACTTGCCGCAGCCCGACTCGCCGACCAGCCCAAGCACCTCGCCCTTTCGCAACGCCAGCGACACGCCGTTCACGGCGTTCAGGTCGCGTTTGCCGCGGAAAAGTCCGGCGCTCACCATGAACCGTCGCGACACATCCGCAAGTTCGACCAGCGGCGGGTTCATGCGGCCGTCTCGCTTGCGCTCGTCCCGTTGCGTGCGGCGATATCGGGCGCCAACAGGCAACGATAGGCGTGTTCACTGGAGACATCGCGCGCGGCGATCTCGCCTCGGGAGCATTCATCGTGCGCATAAGGGCAGCGATTGCGGAACTGGCATCCGGCGAGGTCGCCGATCGGCGTCGGGACCATCCCCGGAATGACGCCTAGCTTCTCGCCACGGCGCGTACGGCCGGGGATCGGGATGCAGCGCATCAGTCCTTGAGTATACGGATGCAGCGGCCGGCCATACACGGCGCCCACCGGGCCCTGCTCGACGATCTGCCCGGCGTACATCACCGCGACGCGGTCGGCGACGCGCGCGACGACGCCGAGATCGTGGGTGATGAGGATCATCGCCATCTTCAGCTCGCGCCGCAGCTCGGCGAGCAAATGCAGGATTTGCGCCTGGATGGTGACGTCGAGAGCGGTCGTCGGCTCATCAGCGATGATAAGGTCGGGGCCGCACATCAATGCCATGGCGATCATGACGCGCTGCCGCAAGCCGCCCGAAAGCTGGTGCGGATACTGTCGCAGCCGCGTTTCGGCGCCGGTGATGCCTACCTTCTCCAAGAGCTCGATCGCCCGTCCGCGCGCCGCGGCGCGGCTCGTCTTGCGGTGGCGCAGCAGCGCCTCCTCGAGCTGATTGCCGACCGTATAGGACGGATTGAGCGAGGTCATCGGCTCTTGAAAAATCATCGACAGCCGGTTGCCGCGCAAATCCTCCATTCGCCGCGCGCGCGTCGCCAACAGGTCGGCGCCTGCGAACAGAAAGCGTCGCGCCGTTCGCCGCGCCTTTCCCGGCAGGAGATCCATCAGCGCCAGGGCGGTGAGCGATTTACCGCAACCGGATTCGCCGACAAGGCATAGCGTCTCGCCGTGCTCGACCATCAGATCGACGCCGCGCACCGCATGAAGCACGCCTGCGGGCGTCGGAATGTCGACCCTCAAATCCTCGACGGCGAGAAGCGGGCCGTCGCTCATCGCGGCCGCTCGCTTACGGCGCCCGACCACGGCGACATGACGTCGCTTATTCCGGTTCGCAGGCCCGTGGCGCCATCGACAAGTATGGCGCACGGGCACGCGTAATTGGTCGGCAGCACGACCAGCTCGACCCGCCGCGCCGCCATTCGCCCGGCGACCGCCTCGAAAACCGCGTCGGGCAGGCGCGGATCGACGCTGACCTCCGGCTCGCCGCTGGCGTCGATGCGCGGCTGATGGAACGCCGCCTCGAGGTTCATACGGTAGTCCGTCAGGAACGACAGGATCTGCGCCACCGCCGGCAGGATCTTGCGTCCGCCCGAGCCGCCGATCGCCAGCCAGCCACGATCCTCGCGCGTGGCGACCACCGGGCACATGTTGGTGAGCGGCCGCTTCGCCGGAGCGAGCGAGTTCGCCCGCTCCGGTCGCGGGTCGAACCACATAATGCCGTTGTTCAGCAGAATTCCCGTCGACGGCGAGACCAGCTTCGAGCCGAAGACCGAAAGCAGCGTTTGCGTCAGCGCCACCATGTTGCCTTGACGATCCACGACATTGAGATGGGTGGTGCACGCGGGATGACGCGCGTCGCCGATGTCGCCGATATTTTCGAACCGCTCGGCGTAAGCCGTGCTCAACGCGTCGGCATAGGCGAGATATGTCGCCGGGCCGGGCGCGTCTCGCTCGCGCGCGCGCGCGGCGAATCCGCCAAGCGCCGTCGCCAAGGTCGGAGCAGCGGTCAACCGGCCCGGAAGATGTAGGATCGCATCGCCGTAGCGAAAGGCTCGCGGCGGTCCGTGCCGCGCGCGGTAACGCTTGAGGTCTTCCGGGCTCAATACGCCGCCGGCGCGCCGCACGTCGCGAACGAGCTCGCGCGCCACATCGCCGCGATAGAGGTCGGCGGCGCCGGCCTCGGCGAGCCGCGCCAGCGTTTCGGCGAGGCGGCCGAGCACCAAGCGATTGGCCCCAGCATCGGCGGCGGGAACGGGCGGAAGGCCGCCGGGAAGCCAGACCGTCGCCGTGTCGTCGTATCGGGCAAGTTCGCGGGCGAACAACGCGACGCGCAGCGTCGTGTACCAATCGACCGGCAGGCCCGCCCGCGCGATCGCGATCGCCGGGCGCAGTACGTCGTTCCACGGCAAGCGGCCAAACCGCTCGTGGGCCAGGCCGAGCCCGGCGACTTGGCCGGGAACGGCGACCGACAACGCGCCGTGCACATTGCGATCGCCGACCACGGCCGGCCAGGCAAACAAATCGCTCCCCGCGCCGCCGGAGAGCGGAAAGGCCGCTGGATCGAGACTTGACGGCGAAACCGGCCCGAAATCGATCCACTCGGCACGCCCTTCCCTGGCCCGCCAGATCACCATGTGGCCAATACCGCCCAGCCCGCTGTTCCATGGCTCCAGCGCGGCGAGGGCGAAACCAGTTGCAACCGCAGCGTCGACGGCATCGCCGCCCGCTTCGAGGATCGCCGATCCTATTTCCGCCGCTTCTCGCACTTGCGAGGTCACGAGCCCCGCTTCACCGGCGGCGGTGGGCTTGCGGACGATCCAGTTCTGGGTAAGGTGGAACTCGCTTCGGGGGAATGTCGACATGATGGCGCCCGAGCGTAGGTGGTGCCGGCCCGCATCGCAAGCAGGCGCCGGCCGTCTGGCAACGTTTACTTCCCAAGATCGCACGCATGACGTCCCCCGCTCACGCTCCGCGTCGCTGACATGGACTCGCGTAAAGGCATCGTCGCGATGACGTTGAGCATGGCCTCGTTCATCGTCAACGACGCGCTGATCAAGCTGGTCGGCGAGCACATGGCGACGGTTCAGGTGGTGTTCATCCGCGGGCTCTGCGCCACGGTCCTGGTGCTGGCCGGAATCCTGTTGTGGCAACCGCAAAGCCTGCGCACCGTCGCCGGGCGGGCCGGCCGCGTGGTGGGATACCGGGCGGTGATCGATGCGCTCAGCACATTCGGCTATCTATGGGCGCTCTTCCACCTCCCGCTGCCCGACATCACGGCGATCAATATGTCCGCGCCGCTGACCGTCACGGCGCTCGCCGTGATCTTTCTCGGCGAGCGAGTGGCGTGGCGGCGCTGGACGGCGATCCTGGCGGGATTCGTCGGCGTCCTGTTCGTCATCCAGCCGACCGGGCAGGGCTTTAACTGGTTCTCGCTGGTGGCGCTCGCCGCGACGTTCTTCCACGCGACGCGCGATCTCTTGACGCGCTTCATCGCCGGCGAGGTCCCTAGCATCGTCGTCACGCTTGCGACCGCTGTCGTTGTCACCGCGATGGCGGGCGTCGCGCTCTTGGCCGCCGGTTGGCAGCCGGTTTCGATGATCGACCTGGGGTTGCTTGTCGCCGCCGCGGTGTTCCTCATCGGCGGCTATCATTTCATCATCGTCGCGATGCGATCGGGCGAGGCGTCCGTCGTCGCGCCGTTCCGCTACACGGCGATCTTGTGGTCGCTCGTCCTAGGCTATGGCGTGTGGGGCGACGTGCCCAATCCCTATGCGACGTTGGGCATCGTCCTGCTCATAGCCAGCGGGCTCTATATGATCCGCCGCGAGGCGCGCCTGCGCCGGCGTCAGCAAACGTGACGGCTATCTTGGGCCGGATTGACCGGGAGCCGGCGCAATCCCTCGCGCGTCAGCCGGATTCCCAGCGGCTGCAGCGTCTTGAGGAAATAGAAGGCGGAGCGGAACGCCGTCATCGGCACCCTGAGCGAGGCGTCGCCATGGATATTGCCGGCGAGTATGGCGATCAGACCCTCGCGCATCCGGAATCGGTTGCTCGGCGCCAACAGCATGTCGCGAAACACCGGGTCGTTGATGCGATAGATCAGCCACGAAAGTTCATCGAGCGCACGGCGCGTCTTGCGCGCGTAGGTCTTGAATAGCGGCCGCGCGCGCGCTGGATCGTCGAGCCATACGTCGATCGCATCGGCGGCGAGGCTGCCGCCGCTCATCGCCAGCATGACGCCGCTGGAAAAGATCGGATCGACGAAGGCATACGCGTCACCGACCAGGAGATAACGGTCGCCGGCCAACCGCCGCGCGGTGTACGAGTAGTTGCCGGTCGACGTCGCCTTTGAGATCAGCTCGGCCTGGCGCATGCGCTGGGCGACGCTTGGCACGGCCGCAAGCGCCGCCCGGAAAAACGCCGTCATATCGCCGGTTCGGCGTTTGAAGAACGCGCTCCGCGCAACGACGCCGACGCTCATCACTCGCTCGGGCAGCGGAATCATCCAGATCCAGCCTTGGTCGAACAGATGAATGGTGATCAGCCCTTCATCCTCGCCGGAATGCCGCTCAACGCCGCGGAAGTGCGCGTATATCGCTGCCGTATTGTTACGCTTGTTGGGAACCGACATCGCAAAGCGCCCGGCGAGGAATGCGTCGCGTCCGGAGGCGTCGACGACGAAACGCGGCGCCCAGTTCCGCTCGACCCCCGATTCGTCGACCGCGCGCACGTTGATCGCGGCGTCGGGCGGAAAGGCGGCGTCGACGACGCGCGTCGCCTCGTGCACCTCGGCGCCGCGGCGGCGGGCGTTGGCGATCAGGGCGGCGTCGAATTCCGACCGGCGTACATGATAGGCGTGGGTGTAACGCGACCCGAGCGCACTGGCGAAACGGAAGATGATCGGCTCTCCGTGATCGACGGCGACGAACTCGGCCCCGGGTTTAAAGACGCCGATACGGCGTATCTCATCGTGGATCCCGAGGCGCTCGAACAACTCGAGATTTTGCGGTAACAGGGACTCGCCGATATGGAACCGCGGATGGCGGTCCTTCTCGACTACGACGACGTGGCGCCCACGCTCGGCCAGGAGTGCAGCGACGGTCGCGCCCGCCGGCCCGCCGCCGATCACAAGTACGTCGCAGGGCACCGTCGCTTCCGATCCATCTCGGCTGGCGTGTCGGAGTGTCATGCTCGAATATTCGCCCTTCGCCACGGACCGCCGCAGGCGGCGGCGCCGTCCCCAGGATGCTACGCACCGTCGCCCAAGCGGATTATACTCGCATGCGACTCGACGATGCGCCGCAGGGACCGTATCGGATATAGTCTAAACAATGACGAGCAAGGGTGAAAGCGCGGAGCCGATCGGCGGTTTGAACGGACGCCCGTCGCTCAATGGCGACTCCGCCATGATCGCCGTGGTCATCCCGGCGTACAACGAAGCGCCGACCATACGCGCGGTCGTCGAACGGGCGCTGGCGTCGGCCGGGGAGGTCATCGTCATTGACGACGGCTCGAGCGACGACACCCGCGGCGCGCTGGCCGGCCTTGGCGCCACCGTCATCGACAACGTCGCCAATCGGGGCAAGGGCGCCAGTTTGCGGCAGGGAATGGCGCTCGCACTCGCTCGCGACGCGGCGGCGATCGTCACCCTCGACGGCGACGGACAGCATCGGCCCGAGGATGTGCTTCGTCTCGCCGCGGCATGGCGATCGGCGCCCGACAGAATCGTGATCGGCTCGCGGCGAGGCCAGCGGGGCACGATGCCTCGTGCACGTTCGATCGCCAATCGTGTCGCCGATTTCTGGATCTCCTGGGCCGCCGGGTACCCGATCGACGACACGCAATCGGGCCTTCGCCTCTATCCGGCCGTCCTCCTGCGCCGCCTGCTTGCGAGCTGCACGCGCCATGACGGCTTCGTGTTCGAAAGCGAAATGCTGATCGAGGCGGGCCGACTGGGCGTTCAGACCACGTCGATCGAAATCGATGCGCTGTATGACGGCGTGCTTCACCGGCCGAGCTATTTTCGCCCGGTCGCCGACATCGCACGGATCGTCGTCATGGTCGCAGGCAAACTGCTGTCCAGCGGAATGAACCCGGCAGGCTTGCGACGCTATCTCGCCGCCTCGTCGCGGTAACGGAGAATCTGGCACTTGCGCTTTCACCACCGCTGGTAGCACAATCGCTCGCGCCAATACCATTAAGCAACCGGAGCGGCCAAGATGCTTCTACGATTTCTGCGGCTAGGGCTTCCTGTTCTCGCTTTGCTCGTCATCGCGTCATGCCGGCAAGCACCCATCTACAACGTCCAGACCGCGTCGTTCGTCAATCCGGCCGCAAATATCGCGCTGGACGAACGCGGGCGCCAAATCAAGCGCGCCGGAGCTGCGCTTGGTTGGCAGATGGTCGATGAGTCCCCGGGCGTCATTCGCGCCACCATCAGCTTGCGAACCCACCGGGCGGTGGCTGAGATCCGTTATGATCAGGCGCAGTTTTCGATTCGCTATGTCGACAGCGTCAACTTGAACTATGACGGCTCCAATATCCATCCCAACTACAACGGCTGGATCCAACGTCTCGAGCAAACAATATTAGCGCAATCGGGCGTCTAGCGTCGGACTCAAGCCATTCCACCATTGATCGAGATGGTCTGTCCGGTCAAATAGGCGGCGCGATCGGAAGCGACGAACGCCACCAACTCGGCGACTTCCTCGGGTCGTCCGGCCCGCCGCATCGGCACCAACGCCTCGATCTTGGCGCGGTCGAATATGCCGCTGGTCGCCGGCGTATCGATGATTCCGGGCGCCACCACGTTGACGGTGACGCCGCGGCTCGCGCATTCGAGCGAGAGCGCGCGCGCTGCGCCGATGAGTCCCGCCTTGGCGGCGGCGTAGTTCGTTTGACCGCGGTTGCCCATGATCGCCGACACCGATGAGATCGCGACAATGCGGCCCCATCGCGTGCCGATCATCGGTAAGAGTAACGGCTGCGCGACGTTATAGAAGCCGTTGAGCGAAACGTCGATGACGCGGCGCCACTGGCCCGCCGCCATGCCGGCCATTGGCGCATCGATATGGATGCCAGCAACATGGATCAAGACCTGGATCGGCCCCGAAGCAAGCAGGTCGGCGATCGCCGCCGCGCTCGCCTGGGGATCGGTAATATCGAAAGCCACGACGGCGGCGGATCCTCCGGCCTCGCGGATCGACCGCACGACGAGTTCGCCCTGCGTTGCATGTTGATGGGCATGCACGACGACGTAGACGCCGTCCTGCGCGAGGCGGCGGCAGATCGCCGCGCCGATGGCGCCGCTCCCGCCGGTAACAAGCGCGCGCCTCATGACCCGGCAGCCTTTGGCGGAGGCTCGACTACGATAGCGCGGCCGTCGAGCAGCCGCCGCCCGCCAGCCGAGATCGCAAGCTCGTAGACCAGGAGGCGCGGATCCTCGCTCATCCGTCGCGCTTCGACGACCAGGGCGTCGGCGATGTCGTCGAGCCGTTCGACGTAGAACCGCATCCGGCGCAAACTGGCGAGCAGCCCAGTCCGCCGCGGCGGCCTACCGGCGAGCGCGCCGTGCGCCGCCATCGCTTGCAGCCCATATTCGACGCCGCACGGAGCCGGCAGGACTCCGGCGCGGCGCAATGGATTGTTAAGCGCGCGATGCGAGACGGCGCGACACACGATGCGGTTCGCATCCCAGGTTTCGACCGAATCCAACAGGCACATGCTGTCGCGTTGCGGAACCAAGGCAGCGACGCTCACGCTTGCGGACATGGCTCGACTTCGATGGTCAGGCATGCGTCGTCGTGGCATGCGGTCTCGACACTTCCGGATTGTTGGCGCGCCAATAGCGCGAGCAACGGAAGACTTCGCGCTGCCGGGTTTCCGTGCATCAATTCCGCAAGGCACGGAA
>DATFES010000237.1:0-2993 GCA_035250945.1 Alphaproteobacteria bacterium
CTCGCCGGTCGCGCGCAGATGCGTGCCGCCGCATGGTTGAAGATCGACGCCGGGGATGTCGAGCAGGCGCACCTTGCCCGATCCCATCGGCGGCTTGACCGACATCGTGCGCACCAGCTCAGGCTTCGCCGCGAGATCCTCCTCGCTGATCCAGCGCACGTTCACAGGGTGATTGGCCGCTATAAGGTCGTTGAGCTTGACGGTGATTTCATCCTTGTCGAGCTTCATGTCGCCGGAATCGAAATCGAGCCGCGAGCGGCTCTCGCCGATCTGCCCGCCGGTGACGCCGGCAGGGACCACCGCCGACAACAGGTGCAACGAGGTGTGCATGCGCATGTGGCGATAGCGCCGCTCCCAATCGATTTCGGCGACCACCTTTTCGCCGATCGCCGGCGGCGGCGCGTCAGGCTCGAGCACATGCACGATTTCGCCCGGCGCCTGGCCCTTGCGGGTGTCGATGACGCGGATGCTCGTGCCATCGGCGCGACGCAGCGCGCCGGTGTCGCCGGGCTGTCCGCCGCCCATTGGATAAAACACCGTGCGGTCGAGCCGAACGCCTGCCGCGTCGGCGGCGATCACAGTCGCCTCGCAGTGCTTCAAGTAGGCATCGTTACGAAAAAGCTCCTCGGTCATGCCCGCATCCTCTCCGCCTGTCGGCCGCCGGCCAGGATATCGACGTAGAGCGCGCGATCGATGTTGCCGCCCGACGCGACCAGCGCGATCCGCTGGCCGGCATTTCGCGCCGCTTCCTTGAGGGCGGCGGCGAGCGACGCCGCCCCCGCCCCTTCGACCACATTATGCGTGTCGGTGAAATAGGCGCGCATCGCCGCCTTCATCTCGTCCTCGGTGACCGTCACCACGCGCGCCGCGCCCTTGAGGATCATCGGCAACGCCAGTGGATGGGTCGTCCGGCAGGCGACGCCGTCGGCGAACGTATCGGCCGTGTCGGTGGCGACGGCGCGTCCGGCGGTGAACGACAGCGCATAGGCGGCCGCGCGTTCGGCGACCACGCCGACGACCTCGGTCTTGAGGCCGAGCGCGTCGCGCGCGGCGATGACGCCGCAGATGCCCGAACCGAGCCCGATCGGCACGTAGACGCGGTCGAGCGCGCCGCAGGCGGCGAACAGCTCGAGCGCATAGGACGCCACGCCGAGCACCAGATCGACGCCGAACGAATCGACAAAATGCAAACTCTGCTCGCGCGCCATCGCCTGGGCCGACTCATAGGCGGCCTGGAAATCGTGACCGGCCTCGATCAGGCGCGCGCCGAAGGCGCGCATCGCGGCGTTCTTCTCGACGCTGTTGGCGTGCGGCGCGACGATTGTCGCCGCGAGCCCGACGCGCCGTGCTGCGTAGGCGACACTCTGGCCGTGATTGCCGCGCGTCGCGGTGATGACGCCGGATAGATCCGGCCGTTCGCCTCGCAGCTTGCTCAAATGAAACACGCCGCCGCGCACCTTGAATGCGCCGATGGGTGTGTGATTTTCGTGTTTCACCCACGTCTCGGCGCCGACGCGCGCCGAAAGGAGCGGCCAAACGATCTGCGGAGTCGGCGCGATGACGGCGTGAACCGCGTTCGCCGCCGCCTCGAGCGCGGCTTTTGCGAATTGTTCATCCATGCTCGCGCATCATAACGCAACGACGCCGTCGGTCGAGCCTGACTGGGGCGTGTTAAGATCACATTTCAGGCTGCCGTGGACGTGCTATTGTCGCGAGACAATCATGACGATCGATCACCAGAAGGTTCGCAAACAGCTCCTGGCGCGCCGCGCCGAGCTCACCGAACAGGTCGAAGCGACCGCCGAGGAGCGCAAACCGGTCGAGGCGGACCAAGCGACCGTCGGGCGTCTTTCGCGCATGGACGCGATCCAGGCGCAGGCGATGGCGCAGGCGACCGAGCGGCTGCGCGCGACCGAAATCCATCGCATCGACGCCGCGTTGGCGCGGCTCGACGCGGGCGAATACGGCACATGCGTCGCCTGCGGCGGCGAGATCGACGAAAAGCGGCTCGCCCTCGACCCGGCCGCGCCCAACTGCATCGCCTGCGCGCGCGCCGCCTCGCACTGACGCCGCGACATCGGAGTCGCATCGCCGGCCCGCCCTGCGGTAACGTCGCCCATGCACCGACGGAGCCGATGATGACCGACGCCCCGCTGAGCCGCGCCGACCTCGAGGCGCTCGCCGCTTTCGACACGCCGACCGTCTGCAACGCGCTCGAAGCCATCTTGCCCGAGCGCCGGACGATCGGCTTCACCGTGCGGCCGCTTCTCGCGCCCTTCCCCGACGCCAAGCCGATCGTCGCGTATGCGCGCACCGCGACGATCCGCGCGCGCGAGCCGGCGCGCGATCCCAAGCAGCATCGCGCCAAGCAGCTGCAATGGTACGAATACGTGGCGAGCGGCGCGCGGCCGAGCGTCGCCGTGCTGCAGGACCTCGACGGGGACTTTCACGGTTACGGCGCGTTCTGGGGCGAGGTGCAGACGAACATCCACCAGGCGCTCGGCTGCGTCGGCACGATCACCGACGGCGCGGTGCGCGACATCGAGCAGATGGCGAAGGGCTTTTTCGTTCTCGCCGGCTCGATCGCGCCTTCGCATGCCTGGGTGCATGTCGAGGAGATCGGCGTCGCGGTCAACATCGCCGGGATGGTGGTCGGCCCGGACGATCTCCTCCACGCCGATCGCCACGGCGCGGTGGTGGTGCCGCTGGCCGCGGCGCGCAAGATACCCGAGGCCGCAAAGCGGATCGCGCGACGCGAAGCGGTGCTGCTGGAGGCGGCGCGGCGTCCGGATTTCTCGGTCGAGGATGTCCGACGGGCGCTCGCCGCCGCCGACGAGATTCACTAGCGCGGCCGAGGAGCGCGCTTGGATTCCTCCCACAGGATCGAGAGGCCCGAGGCGATGATGACCGCCGCTCCGGCGATCGTCCATCGATCGGGCACTTCGGCGAACATGATGAACCCCATCGCCGTCGCGCCGATGAGCTGCAGGTAG
>DATFES010000600.1:0-2988 GCA_035250945.1 Alphaproteobacteria bacterium
GCGCGGCTCGACGCCTGGTCGGCGACGTCGACGCCAATGAACGCAGCGTCGGCGCCTAGCCGCGCGAGGTCCGCCACGGCGGCGGCGCCCTTGTCGGCGTTACGCGCCGCGACGATGACGGCAGCGCCTGCGCCGGCGAGACCGCGCGCCATGCCAAGCCCGATGCCGCCGTTGCCGCCGGTGACCACCACCACGCGGCCGGATAATTCAAATGATGCCATTCTGCCCCCGCTGACGGCCCGCCATCGCGCGGGCGCATCTTTGCGTGGCGTTCTTGCGATTGTCCAGGGCGCCGGCGGCGCGTGGCCGCTACTCGAGTCCGGCCTTGCGCATGCCCTCGACGAACTTGGCCATCGGCCCGGCAGTATAAGGAACGTGCTTCTCGAGCCAAGCCACCGAAAGTTCGGGGTGCGCTTCTTTCGCCCGCGCCAACGTCGCGCGCGCCTCGTCGATCTCGCCCGCCTGGGCCAGACTGGCGATGAAGATTCGATTTCCTGCCGTGAATGCGGACCGCTGTTGAAGCGCTTTGCGGGCGAAGGCAACCGCTTCGGAAAAGCGACCCGAGAAATAATGGCAGATTGACATGCCCGCGGTGAAAATGACGTTCTGCGGATCGTGCGGGCTCATGCGAATCGCCTGCTCGAGGTGCGCCATTGCCGCATCGCACTGCCCATCGAACGAAAGCGCCCAACCGAGGTAACCGTGCGCGGCGGCGAAATTGGGATTGAGGTCGAGCGCGCGGCGGAATTCCTCGGCCGATTCGTTCGTGCGCCGTTTCATGAAGGCCACGAAGCCGAGCGCCAGATGTGCCCACGGGTCATTGCCGTCGAGCTGCGCCGCTCGCGTCGCGAATTTGGCCGCCTCCTCGGTCAGCGCGTCGGACGCGCTCCAGCCGGCGTAACCTGAAACCAGAAGGTCGAATGCCAGCATGCTATGCACCGGCGCATATCCGGGATAGCGCTCGACCGCCCGCCTGAGAATATTGATTGCCGCTTCGCGTTCCTCCGGCGTAAGACGCCAGAACAACGAATTGGCGGTGATCAGCATCTCCCATGCGCCCAGATCCTTGGGTGAGCGGCCTTGCGAGCGGGCCGCCTCCGCCTCGAGAAGCTTGGGCTCGATCGCGGCGACCACCTTTCGCGTGATCTCGTCCTGCAGCGCAAAAACGTCGCTCAGGTCGCCGTCGTAGCGGTCGGCCCAGATATGATTGCCGGTTGTCGCGTCGATCAGTTGGGCCGTGATACGAACGCGATTGCCGCCCTTGCGCACGCTGCCCTCGAGGACATATCGCACACCGAGCTCGCGCGCGACGCGTTTCACGTCGACCGCCGTTCCCTTGTACGTGAACGAAGAGTTGCGGGCGATCACGAAGAACCAGCGCAGCTTCGACAAGCCGGTGATGATGTCCTCCGACACGCCGTCGGCAAAGTACTCCTGTTCGGCGTCGCCGCTCATATTGACGAACGGTAGCACGGCGATCGACGGCCGCTCGGCCGCCGAAGCTTCCGGTTTCGCATCGACCGCACTCGGCTTCGCGGCGGTCGATGCGTGCGAGTCGAAGCGGATACGGTGGACGCCGATTGGGCGGGCCATGTTCTTGACGATCTGCTCGCCCAGATCCTCGAAACTGAAATTCAGCTTGTCGCGGACCTGCTCGTGGACCGTGCGCGAGACGTAGATTCCGCCCGGCTCGGCGAGCCCCTCGAGGCGCGCGGCGATGTTTACGCCGTCGCCAAAGATGTCATTGCTGTCGCTGATGATGTCACCGACGTTGATGCCGATGCGAAACTGAATGCGTTTGTCGGACGCCACCTCGGTATTGCGCTCGACCATGCCCCGTTGGATATCGATGGCGCAGCGCACGGCGTCGACGACGCTGACGAACTCGACCAATATCCCGTCGCCGGTCGTTTTGACGATCCGGCCGCGATGCTCGGTGATCTTGGGGTCGACCAATTCCAGGCGGTGCAACTTAAGCTGCCGGAGCGTGCCTTCCTCGTCGGCTGCCATCAATTGGCTATAGCCGGCAATATCGCCCGCTAGTATTGCGGCAAGTCGCCGATCGACGCGCTCTTCCGCCACCGGATTCCCCTTTGGCTCGCACGCCGGATCGCGCCGGCACGCATGACCGCGCGGCTTGCCCGGCGTCCCCAAGTGGCGTGCATCTAGGCGCGTAGAGTACCCCTCACCGCGGCGCGTCCGCAACCACGCGGCCGCTCACGCCCGGGCGCCCGCAAACTCCGGTCGCGGGCAGCCGAGCTCGACTCCATCTCAGCGCCTATCGCTTAGAATCTGATCCTATCAAATGTGAGCATGTTACGCGCCCTCATGGTTCGTCCTTCGACGGCCGGCCTCACCCTGAGCGTGTCGAAGGGGAGGCCGGCCGCTCAGGATGAGGAGGCTCACCATGAGGGCTCGTTTTTTTATCCTCGCCCTGAGCTTGTCGAAGGGTGAGAGGGACATGCGGCGGTCCTGTCCTTGTGAATCGCGCTCTAAGCCCACAGCCGCTCGTTCTGCTTGTCGGCGTAAAGATGGGCGACGAAATCGGCGTAGCCGTTGAAAAGCTGCGTCGGGACGCGCTTGCCGTTGGCGCCGATAAGCTCCTCGCTCGCCTGGCTCCAACGCGGGTGCGAGACCTTCGGGTTGACGTTGGCCCAGAATCCGTATTCCGCGCCCTGCACGACTTCCCAAAAGCTCTTCGGCCGTTGGTCGGTGAACGTGAACCGCACGACCGACTTTATCGACTTGAAGCCGTATTTCCACGGCACGACGAGCCGGATGGGCGCGCCCATCTGCTTGGCCATTGGCTTGCCGTAAACGCCGGTGGCGAGCAGCGCCAGCTCGTTCGTCGCTTCCTCGATCGTCAGCCCCTCGACGTAAGGCCAGGGATACCAAGAAGCCTTCATGCCGGGCGCGACTTCGGGACGATTGAACGTCTCCATCCGCACATACTTCGCCGACGATAGCGGCTTGGCGTATTCGACGAAC